>NZ_JBHSKS010000014.1:80512-83314 GCF_042657405.1 Algoriphagus aquatilis | reverse complement strand
TGACCACTTTAATCTTAACCTCGGATGGTTTCACCGGCTTACCGTTGATCAGGTCGTTGGTCAGCACATTGCCTGCAACTCCACCCAACAGACCGTTGATCTCATTAGCTTGGAAGTTGTCCATCACGGCGAGTAGTTGGTTTGGAGCCACTAAAAGGTAAAGTGTAGCTGTGACGCAGACCGGATTTTCTCCTGTGGTGCATACCCTATACGCAAACTGTACGGGTCCAAAAAATCCAGACGCAGTTACAAATACAAATGTTCCATCAGAATTCAACGTCAAGGTGCCTTGAGGAATCTGAACTTGCTGAGGCACAACAGTTAGTCCCAAGCCCAATAAACTACCGTCATTAATAAGAACATTACCGGAAAGGGTAGAGCCTAATGTACCTAAAACAAAATCATCCGACGCATAAATAATATTAGGTGAACTTGACATAACCACTGTCACTTCCTGAATCGCTGTTGAACAAAGGGCAGGATTCCCAGAATCACATACAGAGTAGATGTAGGTATCCTTACCTATAAAACCAGGGTTCGGAGTATAAGTAACGTTTCCGGTGGAAGGATCAATCGTGACAGAACCATTCTTTGGTTGTTCAACAATTGTGACAGATGCAGGATTCAGACTCAAATCCGGTCTTCCCGATGCATCATTTGCCAAAGTTTTAATAACAACAACTTCACCTTCTGAAACAGTCGCCAAGTCAGTTTTCAGAATAGGAGGCTGAGGCTCTCCTGCAATAGTAACTGTTATAGTAAGAATTGAGGTAACACATGAACCCTCTGGACTGCAAACTGTAATTGTAAAATTATAAACTCCGGCTTGTGAAGCTTCAAACACATAGCTGCCGTCAGAATTCAGATTTAGTACAGCTCCATCTGGATTTTCAGGGCTTTCCTGTGGATTTCCGTAGGTTGATCCCGGCGGTACATCATCATTTGTGGAAACTTTTCCTTCGACAGGAACACCCAAATAGGTAGCGTTTACATCAGGTCGGGAATCCGGTAGTTCCAAAACCTCAATTACCAAAGTTGCCGTATCACACAGATTTAATGGATCACCTACGCAGGCGGAATAAACTATCTCTACCGTACCTGAAAAGCCGGGTACCGGTGTAAAGGTGAAACTTCCATCGGTATTCAAGACAAAGGTTCCAGGAATATCTGTAGGATCAGTGACAAGACTTGCTTCCAGAGTAATTCCAACACCATCAGAAATAAAGTCGTTGTCCAACACATTCCCAGAAACTGAGGTTGATCCATCAGTGGAACCAGATACTGTAGCATTGTCATCCTCAGCAATTAAATCAACTATAGTGCCCACTCCTTTTGAAACAGTGCCTCCAGTATTAGCAACACTCAAAGTAAACGTTTCTGCATTTTCTTTGATTTGATCTGCAATGATAGGAACACGGACATTAAGCTTACCGTCCTTATCCAATTGAACAGTTGAACCTAGGGTATAAGGCAGCCAGAGGGTACCATCAAAGTATTCTATACCAGGACCAAAGTCAGACGTTGTTGCCGTGCCTTCTATTAGTCCAAGAATTATCAATTGACCAGAAGCTCCACTTAACGAGAAAATTCCAAAACCAGAAGATTCACTTACCATGATGTCGTTTACTGACAGAACTCTATCATCATCTTTCATGGCAGAATTATCTTCCGTTCCATCTTCCTTAAATATCGCACCGGTACCATCATCTTTTATAGTTGCAGTTCCTGCAGCTGATAATTTTTCTGAAATAGAAGCAGTCAATGTGAAGGTCTCAGCCCTTTCAAATTCTTCATCCTGCTTGATTGGAGTACGAACCCACAATTTTCCGGAACCGTCGAGTGGTACCAAAGTACCTGCTGCATAAACTACCCAACTTGATCCGTTAAAATACTCCAAACCAGGACCATAATCAGCTGAAATCGCCGTACCATCTGAAAGTAAAAGTGAGATCAACTGATCTTCTATGCCTCTTACTGTAAATACCACAAAAGGAGAAGCTTCGTTAACAGTTACATTTGTTACTGCTAAGATTTTAATAGTATTAGTACCTGTTGAGCTTACTTCATTACCGTTAGGATCACTGGCCTTCACTGTAGCGGTATTTACTAAACTTCCATTTTCCAAATCCGCTTGACTAATCAAATAGGTTGCAGTGAAGGTTGCGATTACCCCTGGAGCCAAGCTATTTACTTTAACTGGGCTAATTGGACTTAGTCCATTCAAGGGATCAGAAACTACCACATCGAAAAGTGTAACGTTACCTGTATTCTTCACAGAAAAAGTATACACAATAGACTCACCTACTTTGGTAAAGTTTGTCAAAGAGGCAGATTTTGAGATTGAAATGCCAGGATTAGAAAGAAGTACCTGCGTATCTCCATCCGAATCGGTTACCAGATTGCCATTTGGCGCAATACCACTTACCGAAGCCGTATTGGTAAAGGTGCCCGCATCGATATCCGACTGGGTCAGCGTGTAAACGCGCGTTGCAGTGCCTGTCGCTCCAGGAGCTAAGGTGGATGGGCTGATCGCAAGACCTGTTACCCCGATCTGCTCATCGTCTATCTCGATTCCGCTTACCGTTACGTTACCCGTATTGGTCACCGTGAAAGTATACGTGATCGTTCCGGATGCCGCATTGTACTCGCCTGACTTTACAAAGCTGATTTTCGCATTCTGACTAATCGCTGTTTCCGTCGGATCATCGTTGTCATTGGCAGTTCCAGAGTCGTCTGATACCTCATTGCCGTCCGGATCTTGACCCGTGGCTGTCGCAGTGTTGGTTACTCCGCCGGCATCAA
>NZ_JBHSKS010000014.1:0-80415 GCF_042657405.1 Algoriphagus aquatilis | reverse complement strand
GTGGATGGGCTGATCGCAAGACCTGTTACCCCGATCTGCTCATCGTCTATCTCGATTCCGCTTACCGTTACGTTACCCGTATTGGTCACCGTGAAAGTATACGTGATCGTTCCGGATGCCGCATTGTACACGCCTGACTTTACAAAGCTGATTTTCGGATCATTAGAAAGAATTTCTTTATTGATTACCTGAATAGTTTTGGTTTGGCCAGAATATCCTCCTCCAGTCGCAGTGGCTGTCAAGGTATAGGTAATGTCTCCATCTGTAATCGAATCATCGACCCCAGTTACAGTGACCGTTTGAGGGACATTCCAATTAGCAGAGGTAAATGTAAGTGTCGTTGTGCTCAAAGAACCTTCAGTGGCATCGAGCCCTGTCAAAGTAATAATGACGTTACCTGAAGGTTGAGAATCTAGGACTATGGTAAAAGTATTAGTTTTTAATGGACCAGCTGCTTCAGTAGTGACAAGCTTTCCATTATCAGTAGCACCGGCTGCGGGATTTGGGGTAATTGTAAAAGAAGCATTGTCATTATCCTTTATGGCTGTGTTATTTACGGTTCCATTAGCATTAAAAATAGTACCTGTCCCATCATCAATGATGGTTCCATTGGCAGTTGCTGTACCGCCAGGTGTAGTCACCGCCAAACGGAATGTCTCGGCTCCCTCAAATACAGGAGGACTGTCGTTAACGATGCCTACCCGCACGAGAAGTGCAGTTGTGCCTGTAGTTAAAAAAGAAACAGTAGAAGTAAAACTGGTCCCATTGTAAGTGCTCCAAGTAGCCCCATTATCTTCAGAATACTCTATGGTACTGGTCAAGTCTGCCCCCGTATTGCCTGCCAAAATAGCATGCCCTGTACCACTACCGGTAGCCTGAATGGCTAGGTTGATAGTTTGACCAGCACCAATCCCTTTGATTGGAAAAATAGCGTAAGGAGAAGCTTCATTCACAATAATATCAGAGGCTCCCGGATTGATCGACGGAGGAGATCCGCCTGCTCCAGGTCCTACTCTAGTCCAAGTGAATACATCGGCAGTATTGGTATTGTCAAAGGACCCTCCTGAAAGATCACTAGAATTATTTTGATCGTGCCAAAGCATTTTACTTTTGTCAATGGTACTGGATTGAGAAGCCCAAGCGCGTACACCTACTGAAAAATCAGAAACCGCTGACCCTGTAATCCCGATCCTTGCCAAAGAAAACGCGACTTCTAATGTCCTACCATTCACCCGATACCAACCATCCTGAGAGGACAACGAAACATCTTGATTATAACCATCACCGGCAGAACCAGATGACCTATTTGACGCGGTAACACTAGATCCTCCGACATCGTTGTTTGAGTCACGGTACAATTTAAATCTACTAGATGAACCATCTGACCAAGCAGTTTGTGAAAGCGAATTGTTTTCTTGATGTGCATATTCCAAGAAATAATCAGGACGGTTCGCCTCACCATCTCCCGCCTCTAATTCAAAATAATAATACCCCTTATTTATAGTAGCAGTAGTCGCATTAGGGCCTCCTACGGTCATTTTAAATATCAAAAAGTCTGAATTATACCCGAGCTCTACTTTTGAGATATCAAAGTTCTGGACACCACCGTTACTCGTATTGCTAAATAGCAAGTTTTCATAAATATCAAGTGGGTAGCTGTGCTCCACTATTCCACCCGGACCGAAATCATAAACATTTTGTCCTTGAGCTGGGTTAGTTCCCGAATAACTAGAAAAAGAGTAATCCGTAATAGAAGCCTGTACGGTCCAATTGACCGGTGGAGTAGCAGCTTCTACGGGTACAGACATACCATCTATCGCCAGATAAAAATGATCTGAATGGCCTTGTCCCCTCTCCTTGTTTAATTCAGGTGAAAGTTTGGATCCGGTAAACGCATAGGCAAAAGCCCTCCCCTCATCGCCGGGAGTATCCTGATCCCCATTCAAAAAATAATCAATCGCATGCCCATATTCTTCAAACATTACTAATTCAACCAAATCTCTAGTAAATCTTTCAGCTAAAAACTCCTTATTAATATAGATTTTACCATTTCCTCCCCGATCAGGCAATGCATAGGCAGCAACTAATCCATTCATCTCCTCTGCACTCCTAATTTCAGTAATCAAATCCAACCCTGAACCTTGGTTGAAAAGAACTACTAATTTATCCACCCTATTTTCAAAGTACTCCGGTGATTGATCTTCATTAAAAAAAGTCGTATTCAGAATTTCTTTAAAATTAGCTTCTCTGGATTTTTGGGACAATTGTTGATTAATAGAATTCATCACATCCTCTAGAAGAATCTCGTTCTCTTCAGGATATTCAGAGAAGGCATATTGACTAGATTCCGACGAATTATCCTCTAGGTTTTCTTTGTAAAACCCCTGTTTAGCTATTTCATCTTTCACAAATTCAAAATTACCCACCGAACCCGCTTCAGGATTAGTTTCATTACCAGTTTGACTAAAACTTGGCAATTGGAAATGAAGAAAATTTAGACATGAAACAAAAAGAAAAAAAATAGAAACAAAAAGAATAAATAGTGACTTTTTGTTAATCTTATTTGCTTTTAATATACAATACATATACATATTATTTTACACCCTTAAGAAGCCTTTTATTTGAAGATTCGAATTTAAAAACAAATGATTCAAACTTCATTTAATGAATTTTAAAATTAAATAAACTGAGTATAAAAACAAAACTCAAAAAAAAAAGACAAAACTTAACTGCAAGTTCCGGACAGTTAATAAACTATATAAATTAATACATTTCGTTTTTTGAAAAAAACAGAATAAAACAATAAAAAATAATATTGAAATAATTTACATAAAAATCGTGATAATTTGACTCCAAAATTATTTGAATAGGATTACCTGCCCAGGTAACTAGAGCCCATAGCGTCTCAGTCAAAAATTTTAAGTTCGATTTTTTTTTCTAAGCCTGGGCTGTACGTTAGAATTCATACCTAGAACTCAAAAAGCAAAAAAAATCAGTCACTTTGAATTCGAAAAGTTAACGAAAGAAACTTGAGGTAAAACGGCGGACTTTAAAGCATTTTGAACTTGCTTTAGATTTTCTAATGCATGTTTCCAGTATAAATCCGGTTGAAATACGGGGATTGAATTATCATATTTTATGATCGCGGATATTCGTAGACTGACCACAGAAGAGAGTCCGCCGCGCCTCTAATCGGACTTCAAACCGTACCTCATTTGGTTACTGATAGAAAAGCTGGTAAACTTAAAAAATTAATCTATATACGTGCAATACCCAATTAGTAAGAGCTTTGTGATTAAAAATTATAGAAATAACACTAGGAAGAAATAGTTTTTCGAAAAAATTTAAATATGATGAAGAGATCCAAAGTAGAAGGATTTTAAGCAACATCTTCTACTACAAAACTTGGCAAAACTGATGCATCTCCAGAAGAACAACTAAAAAATAAAATAGGTAAAAACCGGGGAGAGAATGGACTTTTTGATAAGTGTTCTTTGAAGCTTTCTTTAAATTCCAAATTTACAACAATCAAATCAGAATCTTTAAAGCTTGGATCGTTGACATCCAAGCTTTCCATGGTAACAGAAGTGATCCGGAGAGGAAGAGAAATAATCTCCTTTATTCTCTTCTCAATGTAAGTCAGGGTTACCACACTACCCCCCAACACATAAACGGTAAATATTTCGGATTTATTAATTAACATTATTAATGATGTTCTTACAAAGCTTATTGAGTACCACTTCCACACCTACCCATGCCAATTGATCAGGATAAAAAATAACCATTTGGTCTTTGCCTCAAGTTAAATTTATCCATAACACTCGTGTAATTCTTCCCATTAAGAGGAACTTCCGATAAGAAGACAATTGGAGAGTTACCTGAAAGCTCATTTATTTCAGAAACCAAATACTGACCGTTGAAACCAGGAACATCTTGATCCAACAATATAAGTTTTACTTTCCCAACTTTTTGAAAGTATTCTTTAACAGCATCGAAATCCTTTAACCAAACAAGCACCGTATTGAAGAAAATACTTTCAATCTTTTCATCAATTTCTTGAAACTTAGTCTTTGTACTCCCAATTAAAACAACAACCTCTTTAGAACCTGTGATGTATCCCATATACCCTAGTAAAATAATGCTATACACCCTCGATAACATATATCGAAATTAAATCAAAATCTTCTTAATACATAACCGTGCAAATTCACAAAATACAGTTAATTGCATTTATTTGACATTTTTAATATTTCTATTGAATTTCTCAATGAAGAAGAAGCAACTTGATTATTTATGTATATGAAATGAAAAAAATATTTTACCTATTAGCAAAACGATCAAAATTAGTTTACAAATCTTCTAAATACATAAAAACTATCAACCAGTTGATTTAATTAAATCGAAGTATAATCACATCATATTACCAAAAAAACTATTCAAACCATGACATCTTGCGGATCAAGAAGAGTTTAACACCCCAGAAAACCAGGCATTCCCCTATAAGTCTTGACATCCCT
Organism: Algoriphagus aquatilis; assembly: GCF_042657405.1. Lineage (NCBI taxonomy): Bacteria > Pseudomonadati > Bacteroidota > Cytophagia > Cytophagales > Cyclobacteriaceae > Algoriphagus > Algoriphagus aquatilis. The sequence goes on along the minus strand of NZ_JBHSKS010000014.1, from coordinate 75,898 downwards.
AGACTGAAAAATAAAATTATTTTATGCAACGTCAATCTTTCATTTATCGGATCATTGCAACTATAGCATTTAATGAAAGAAAAAATAATGGTATTGAAAAAAATGTATATCCGAAATCATACCATTCATAGAATTTAAACTATGCATTTGGAAAGGAGATAAATTTTAGTTTAATCAAGATCCGAAGGATTGGAACAATTAATGACCTCTGGTGTAGCCGGGGGTTAAAGCAAAAAACTGTAAAGGGAAGCCCTGAAGGGCGGAACTTTGATGTTTCACCCTTCCAGGGCTCAAGGACAATCAATACCTAATTTCCCCTGCACTTCGTATAGGGTCATGAATGGTTTGGCTCCTTCAGAGCCATTTCCTAAGAAATACAAATTTTATACTGCTTTCAACTTAGGATAGGCGGCAAAGCGGATAATCCTATTGAAAAAATAAATATCCAGCTATCTACTCGCCTACCCTTTCGTTTACCTATAGTAAGACGTAAAGCGAATGATTGATCAAACGAGGCACATTCCACTCATTTAGAAAAAAAAAAACACTTTTTATTAGGAATGAAATCCTGAGTATAAATCAAGAAAAAACTACGGAATTCACCCCTAAAAACTACTATAAACCATCCTCAGCTGTTGAGAAGAAAAGTAGGAAACTAATTCAAATCCGCCTTAAATAAGTCCAAAAATGGTTGACTGCGTTTCTCTTACCAGGTTTCTTCATCTAAAATTTAGCGAACCAGCAACTTGATCACCTCTGAATTTTCACCCCAACTCAGAGAAAGCACATACATCCCCTTAGATACTTGTTGAAGGAACTCATTTACAAACTCATGAACCTGTCTTGGGTTTTTGAGAACAGAGGTTTGAAAAGTACTTCCGGTAAGGTTTGAAACCTGAACAAAAATAGATTGATCCTGATAACCGGAGGTATTCAGCATCTCTAAATTAAGCATAGCCCCTTGCTCTATTGGATTAGGGTAGGCAACCCAGTACCCCTTGCCATCCACCGGATTTACTTGAATAGCTTTGGTTACACTATAAATGTAAGTTCCGTCAAAATCCACCTGTTTGATGCGATAAAAAATAGTTCCACCTGAAGCAGGTATTTGCTGATCGGTAAAGGAATAGCTCAGTACTTCGGAAGAATAACCAGCCGCTCCTACCTCTCCAACCTCTTCCCAATTTTTCACATCATTAACCGAACGCTCCAGAATAAAATGCGAAGAATCCCATTCCTTGGCAGTTTTCCAATCCAGGACACCCACTCTTCTGTCTCTTTGGTAAGTGGCCTCAAAACTGAGGAACTCCACAGGCTGAATACGGGCATTTTCAGCAAGCATTACTTCATTGGTAGAATGAGAAGTAGGAAGCGGTGCTTCATTGAAGAAAAACTCCACCACATTAGTCACACGAGAACTACCTGCGGAGACCGTGTTCAGGTCCTTTCTTAATGCTTTACCAGTATTTTGAGGATTACCATTTCCTTCTCTTCGAAGAACAATCACCTCGTCACCCGCAGCCACCTTTTCCTCTCCAGGAGATAATCCTACGGAATAACTTCTGCCTGTACTTGATTGGATGATTTTCCAATATCCTTTTCCAAAACGAGGATTGATATCCGGAACATTAATCAAGGGATGATCTGACGTTGTACCCACCCGATTGATTTTGACCTCAACTGAGGCTCCCGGAGAGGAAGGATAAGAAAAGTATAACGGAAAATAGGTGAGCTTTGGATCTTCCGGGTCAGTACCCACGGGGAAGAAAGTCTCTGTAGTAGAATTGATGATCCGTGCGAGCTCCCCATTGATGTAGCTGGTAGATGACCCACCGGTAATCGAACCTGAAGAACCGACAGTAAGGATATTATTCCCCGCAGTAGTGATAATTCCACTTGTGAGTGAGAGCGTACCTGTAACCAATACCGCACGGGATAGTGTTAAACCTTTGGCATTATTGATCGTGAGGTTATTTGAACCAGTTAATCCACTTCCTGTCACCTGGGCTACCGTGCCGTTGTACACGTAATTTGCAGTGATATCAAAGGTACGTGAACCGGTATTTTGAACATTACCGGAAGCTCCACTGAAAGCAATCCCCTCAGGAGAACCTACTTCTAAGGTAGCCCCGGAGGCAAGGATAAAGTTGCCTGAACCAGCGACTATGGCAGTGCTTTTGAGGTTCAGCCGCCCACCGTCAAGTACGCTTATTCCTGTTTTAGAATTTACAAGAGCAAGGGTACCTGGGTTAGCAGTAATATCCAAAACACCACCACTCTCCACGGTAACAGAGTTAGCCAACTCTCCCCTGCTAATTGTTACGGCATTCTTGTCTCTAATTGTAGCATTGCCAGGTCGAGCTTTTATAGCAATAGTTGCCGCATGAGGGTTTGTGGCAGTCGGCTGTGAAAAAGTACCTGGATTAGAACTAGCCGCTGTCGACACTTGAAATGCAGATGCGACTCTTGGGTTGGTGGAAGTTTGATTTCCTCGCCCAGAAGTTGCCAAACCCAGAAAATTTGTGGGAGCAGCTGTTGCATTTCCAGCAGAAAGATTTGTAAGAACAGTTAAAAACAATGAAGGACTCGAGTTCCCCCAACTAGGACTTACAGTAGGAGGATCATTACTATTGCCAATAGTAGCAACAACAGGAAGCGAACTCTCATCCCAGTTTCTGATTCTAAAGGTAGAAGCAGCTAGGAAATCAGAAGCACTTATTCCAACATTTACTGTTGGTGATTCAGTTGTGCCTGCTTCTTTATAATAAATATAAGAAGTGCCATTGCTGCCCCAACTCGTTAAAAGTGTCCAGCCAGATGGGGCTGTACTAATTGTTCTGGTTCCTGCAGGTCTAACAATCATTAATAAAAGATCACCTTGGGACCCGCCACTTGGTACAGGAATTGAATGAGTTGGTGCTACTGTATTTGAAGCATATCTCGAACTTGATTCATAATAAGGAATTGCATTAGTTGGATTTTGTAAGGCAACATTTTCCCAAGTTGAATTCCTATATTGTTGTTCCCAAGTGCTTAAAGAACTCCAATCTGAGCTTGCTTTTGATCTAAAAACCGGTGTTGGGTTAACCGTATTTATTACGATTGTTCTAGCCACCCATTTATCTTGACTCTCCATTGAAGCAGCAAATGTACCTGTCCCACTGGATGAGGAATTCCCTCCAAAAATAGCTTGAGAACAATCACAATCATTTGGTAAATTGGTGAAAACTAATCCATAATTATCAGTAGAAGTCCCATTTGTTGGTACTGTAGTTTCAGGTATCCATGATCTTGGTTGTACATTTGTAAAAATCCTCAATGTCATTAGAGTATTGTGATTTTCTGAAATTGCAACATTTGGTGCGCTAGCAGGAGAACTCTGTGCAGTAGTACTTCCAGATGAAAAAGGAGTTGTGGTATTAAGTTTCGCACCATTCAAATCAATTCTGATAATGGATGCGGACCATTTATCATTCTCAGAACCAGACGAAAAATCTATAGTACCAGTAGTTCCAGTTTCAGCCTGTCCTGCAATTTTATACCATGTTCTTAAATAGGACGTACTAGAAGAGTTAGATTGGTTTCCAATTTCAATCCATCCATTAGGCGCGTTGGCAATTGGTTTGAGACCAGTTATATTTAATATTAGCAAATCACCAATCTGGGCGTTCAGATTACTTTTAAGGATCTTGATATTATCTTGCGTTTTGTCTTTCCCACTAACTCCCGATGTAGCACGAACTATGGCCTGCCCCCACCCTTCTCCTACTCCTACAAAAAATAATAAACACAACAAAAACATACCAATCCTACCCCATCCACTGGGCAGAAGGACATTGATCCTATGTAGAATAGACGTTCTCACTTTGTTTAGTAGGGCTCTAATTCGTGTAGTAAACAGCTATTGGTACCACAAAACTCCAATATCCTAGCTATTCAATGATTTGAGACTAGAATAACGAGTCAAAGATACTGTTTTTTGTATTTAATAAAATAAATAAAGCTTTTTAAAAAAATATTATAAAGATTTATAAAACTAATTCATCAATGAAAATTCAAGCCAAAAACACATTTAATATATTTTTTAATGCACTTAATATACTATATATAACACAATATTAACGTAGTGATTCATTAGTACAACAAGGTGAATCAGGATCAAATCTCAATCCGATAATTTTATAGCTTGGACAAAAATCTAAATACGCGATCAAAATATACAGCCAAGCCAAAATTACCTCCCACCAGCCTATCTGCTCCTCCATCGTCCGAATAAAACAATACAACACCAAGTCCAATGCCGTCAAGGTACGGATCAAGCTTATCTGTGCAGATAGGATCTCGAGCAAGAGTATTCCTTTTTCAAGACTTATTCGAACTACAAGATGTAACTTTTTGCCTATTCCTGTTAGTTTACTACGCATGGGACTTCTTTATCGTGCTTCATTCAACTCCTGCTAGGCCTTCACACTCCCAGACTTCCAAAAAAGCTTAAAGCTATCCTAAAAGCAAAAAGCTAAAACTCATCCCCCCGATGATTCCACGGCCATGGGATTTGTTTCCCTCAGACAGGAAACTCCCTCACTGGAGAAAATAGTCTTTTCAATTCCTCATTCCTGATCGACCACCAACAAAATCTCCAATCCTTCCAGGTAGTCTCCATCAGCCAAGGCCTTGATCTCAAATTCAAGCACCTCAGGGTTAGCTTTGGCCTTCAAGAATTCCAACTGCTTGGGATCAATCACCAATTTATATTTTCCAGGCAATAACCCAATCGCATAGAAGGAACCATCCGAGAAGGTACGGATCGTCTCCAAAGGCTCCGGATCACCCTCCCGCTGCACCATCAGACGCAATCCTCCCACTCCTTGCACTCCAGATCCCCTATCTATCAGCACCGTACCCTCCATAGTTCCGGTACGGTACAGGGGAATTTCGATTACTTTATAGCGGTTTGGCTCAGCAACAAATCCAAATACCTTCTCCTTGGGAGCCAAGGTCGGATCCGGCAAGGCATTTATATCTACTTCCAGTCGGTAAGTCCAGTAACTCTGCAACTGACTGATCCGCAGGAGTCCGTCCGATCCCAAGAGCATATTTCCCGATTTGTCCAGGCGCACAGCCTTGGCAGGCACAATTTCCTCCCCTTTGTCATACTTCCCGTTTTCATTCTGATCCACAAACATGCGCACGGTAAGCCCCGAACGACCCAATTGATCCCGATTCGAAGGAACAAGCAAGGTGGAAGCGGGATCAAGCGCCAAAGAACCACTCAAACTCTGGCGAAGGGAATAATTCCCTCCTTGCTGAGTGGAATACTGACTGGATGAACGCACAAACTGGAAGTCATAGAGGAAGCCAATTTGCATCTGACCCGAGTTATTCGCCACATTGTAATTATAACCGAAATTAAATCGTCCCTGCTTAAACAAGGTCTGAGACACCTGCACGTTTACCGCATTGATTTTGGAGCTTTGGGTATTATAGACTGCCTGTGCACGAATAAACATCCCCTTCACAAACACCGGCAAACTCGGACTTCGGGGAAGGGAATAGGTCATGGAAGTAGTGAGGTTGCCTGAGGCAAATTCAGGAGGCAAGTTCGTCTCTGACCTGGTACCTGCCACCTGAGCTCGGTAATTAAAGCGGGTCGTGACCCTGCCCACCTGCACATTGAAGTCGGACTGTACATTTCCCCGGTAACCGGTCTGAAACCAGGTATTCTGACCACCAAAACGGATTCCCGAAAAGCGACCGAACAACTTGAATGGGATAAACACATTTACATTCGCATCTTTTAGGGGTTGTTCCCGAAGGGTATTCTCCACTTTTGGAGGAACGTACTCCGTGAATTGTCCGGTAAGGTTCACATTATTGGCATAGAACACGCTGGCATTGGCGCGGTAAAAACGGTCGGGCTGCGCCTCGATATTCAAGAGGTACTGCTGAAAAAGCCGGGACGAAAGGCCAAACGACGTATATTGTTTTTGTTCACCAAACACCTCCCCATAGTCTAGGCCTGCATTGACGGTCAAGGCATTGCTGATGCCGACGGCCACATCCGCATGTCCGGCAAGATCCGAGTTGAGAAACTCAGGCGCGGACATCAACTGTCCCCCCTGAATATTATACGCCACAAAGCCCTTAGGCAGGAAGGTGAAGGGGATCTGCAACTGACGGTCCTGTACGATTACCTCCCCTTGTGGCGTGTAGATGCGCAGGGTCAGGCGAACCGTACCATACGTCACGGGGGCATTGAAGCGGTAATAGCCCACCTCATCTGCCCGCATAAAATCCACCAATTGCCCTCCGATCAGGAGCTCCACCTCCGAGTCCTTTTCAGTGTAGCCGTCGATGACGAAGACATCGAGCTCCTGACGGGGGATGATGGGATTATTGCTCAGCGAAAAACCGGTCAGGGATACCCCATTCGTCTGACTGGTGGTAGTAATCTGACCCAAAGTAATGCTACTGAGCAACACGTTTTTTTCGGGCTTCAGTCCGGCAGGAAGCACGTACCTCCAGCGCAAGCCGGAGAAATCGGCAACCATCCTACCGTCTCTCAGGGCTCCCGTGACTGCCCCCTGCACATCACCGCCGAGGAATTCCCCGCCCCCTCGCATCTGAAAAGCCGTGTTGCTCCCCGCCTTGGTTCGGTCATGATTTAGGGCGTAGTCGATCACCCCAAAACCAAAGATTTTCCGGTCACGGGGATACAACATGTTCAAATTTGCTTGTGGCCCTCCCTTTGCCAAGGCACGGCTACGTAAGGCTTCCCGTTTTTTCTTTTCTTCGACAGGGAGAGGACGTTCAGATTTTAATGACAGGGTTAAGGAAAAGCTGTTTACTGTGAATTCCAATCCGAAAATTCTTCTGAAGTATTCCGGATGAATAAAAAGATCGAGTTCTCCCTTATAAAATTTATCTGCAGGCAACGTTTCGCTTACTCCTTTGATGATCACAAAGCCGGAAGAAGGATCAATTTTCCATGTATCTTTTTTTTCAGGGTAAAAGCCTTGATATCCCGATTTATTCTCTGTGGATTCGTTGGGAATTTCGGTTAGGCTAAGGATTTCGCCCAAGGGAAGGTAGGCTACGTCACCAAAAAATGCTGCATTGACATAAAACTGTCCGATACCGGGATGGGATAAAGTAAGGAGGGCTTCCCCGTCAGGTTCTTGTTGAGCTAAAGCTCTTTCTGAAAAAAAGACTGCAAATCCTAAAAAACAAAGTAATCTTGCTGTTTTTATTATAAACGCAGAAAAATAAACAACAGAACGCATCACTTGATCGGAAACAAGATACAATACCTTAGGAGATCAAAGCTCGACTGTAAAAGTCTTGAGGATGGGGGCTGCTTGTACCAGATCCGCAGTAGGAATGTCTGAGCGCTCCGTTTTGAAAACCAACTGGACTTGATAAGTACCCGAGGCAACTTCTTCAGGGAGCGGAATTGTAAAATTTCTCTTTCCCTCAAAATACAACGCTAATGTCTGCTGATGCGTAGCCACAATCTTGCCAGAACTGTCCTTCACTTCTGCCTGAACTGAGCCTAAATAAGGTGAATTTCCGGTTACTTTAAACTCGGAATTGATTAAAATCGAATTCTCGTTTCGGGAACCAACTAAATTATTAAATTCTAGACCTGTAAACACATTCCCTGATTTGTAAAAAGCAGCGATAATCTGCTCAAATTTCAAGTTTAATTTAGTAGAAATAACCTCTGTTGCTAAATCTTCGACATCAGAGGTTTGTTCATTAGACGATATTTTAACTCTAGTGAAATATACACCTGATGGCTTATTTTTATCTGGGCGAACCTGAAATCTTACCGTTTGCTGCTGACCAGCTGCCAAAATAAATGATTTTGGAAAAGTTCTAATTCGATCACCTAAACCAGATTGGAGTTCTTTCACACTATCTTGATAAATCATTTTTTGATTACCCAAAGAATCATTACCAAGGTATCCAAATAGAAAAGAGATATTTACTTCTTGAGCTTTATCGGAAGCATTAGTTACATACAATGTTCCTATTCCATTTGCATCAGTAAATACAGAGGTAGGTGATAATGACACTTGAGCAAATGACCCAAGAGGGAATAAAAATAAGAAAGGGATTAAAAATCTATTCTTCATTTTACAATGATATGAAAATCGGTGGATAAAAAATCCACCGATTTCATGCAAACTGAAAATTAATTATAAACTGCAGTAAGTGTTAAAGATCCCTCATATTCGCCAGGAGCCTGAGTACCAGTCGGCCTAACTGTTCCGCCAATATGAACATAAATTCCATTTTTTCCTTCTATTTGATTAGAAGGAAAACTATCAATTTCATTGGTTCCATCAATTTCAAGCTTTGTAACAGTAGCGGTAGTACCAAGAGTCGACCAACCTAAGGTAGTAGTGGTTCCATCTGCTGCTAACCCTTTATTGAAATCTAAAGCTAACACATCCGTTCCTTCTTTCAATTTTAAAGGCTCAACTTCAAATGATAAAGCAATACTCGACCCTGCCGCTGCAAAGACATGAAATAATCCACTTGTAACATTTTCAGTATTGACTGTGCCTTGAGAGCTTGAAAGAACCGAAGTATTTTGGTCAATTATCATCGGTACAAACTTTGCGAAACCGGGCATTACCTGCCCAAAGTTCAAATTTTCTTCGTTAGTAACCTCAATTAACCCCAGAACATTTGCACTCGTTGTAATCGTATTGGATCCCTGACCATTCGCTTCCTGCGCCTGCGCAGCGAAACCAAATCCTACCGTAAGTAGACCTGCGAAGAAAATTTTTGTAATCTTTTTCATTTTTGAATTGTTTTTTGTCTGTTTTTTTTATTGGTTTTTATTAAAGATAGATAGTCTTACTTCATTGTTTTTAAGTCTAACTTATTTTCCGCTTCCTAAGTGATCCCAAGCTGGACTATGGTAGTGTAGGAAACTTAGGTTACTCATCTTCTTCTATTCTCCTATGTTATTTACGTCACATTACTTTTTGAATACAAATACCATCGACGAAATATATCCCAAATTTAATGATTAGTCAATTTTCAAATCCGGTCTACTCCCACTTCAGCGATCACTCCTTTTTTTATTCTATCCGAAGAAGAACTACCCCTTCCCTAAGTCTTACCGTAAGCGGATTCAAATCTAAATATTTGCATTTCAAATTCAATTATATGATTTACAAGCTGAATAAAGATTGTATATAAAGCGTATTTATTTATAGTTAAATTGTTGTTTTTTTTTTTTTGATTTAAATTATGTATACAAAAGGCAACTAAATAGACATGTAATGTATTGTTATGGGAATTTAATTACTTCAAAAATACTCCAAACGCACCCACAGCTCTTCTTCCTTAGGCAATCCCAGCCAAGAATAGAGGGCAGTTCGCCTGGGAAAAAAGGTCCGGATCAATTTTCCCTCCTCGTTAAACTGCAACACTGAAGGAAAAGCACTGACCGGCTTGGCTCTTTCCAAGCGATCGGAGTTATCATTTAAGAAGTATAGAAATGGGCGAAAAGACTCGCCGGAAGCACTTTTGAGATCAATCAAAAACTGGGAATTTTCGAGACTTTGCATCCTGATCCAGGTCAAGGGTACCACGGTGCCATCCTCCGTGATCAGCGAAAAATCCAGGGACTCTCCGACAATCTTCGATTCTTCGGAGGAGACAGACCCTGTACTCAATCCTACCCCTGCCGGCAGCTGGATGGAGATCCTCAAGGGCTGCTGCTGTGCACTCAGGCTCACAGCCAGAGGCAGTCCCAGCAAATACGAGATTAGGATTAGTTTAATTGGCCGTTGCATACACACTTAAGACTACATTTGCCGTATAGGTACCTGCACTGGCGTCAGCCGGAACCGGGCCAAAAGCCCCATAGATAAACACAAAAGCAGATGATTTGTCACGGCTCATACCTCCATTCCCATCCCCAAAAGCAATTCTTGGGGGCAAAGGAGGTCCGGAGGCTGAGCGTTTGGTGATGGGAAACGTCACCGCATTAAAGCCTTGAGGAACAAGAACTGCCTGTTTAGGATTCGGGAATCCGGTACCATGATTAGCTGCATCATTGCTGTAGGCCATGTTTAAGATCAAAGGTATGGACTCCAAAGGTGTGCTTCCCGGCAAGGTGAGTGCTGAGGGAGCGGTCAATTCCACCGTAATCTCAAAGCCGGAGGGAGCATCAATTCGAAAAATTGCTGCTTGGGCATCTTCCATTTCAATTTTAACCTGAGCGGATCCCGGCACCAGAAAATTTCGTTTCCCCCCATTTTTTCCGGCAAAATTCATATTTCCCGTTTGACCTGCCACCTGGGTAATCACAATATCCGAACTTCCGGTCCAAGTGGAAAAATTGATCCGCTGTGCAACCGCCACAGAAAAATTAGCCCATACGAGCAGCAAAGCCATCCCTATGTTTTTCCAGTTCCTCATCAGATGTATTCAAATTCCAAGACAAATTCCGACACATAATTTCCCATGGTCGCCTGAGAAATGTCCAGTTCTGCGCCCAACCACAAAAACACGACCCCCTGCTGACCGATGCTGACCTCCGCATCGCCCTGTGTGAGTAGAAAACTGGCCGCCTGATTATCTTCCGGAGCGGCACTGAGGGAATAGACCGCCTGGACAATTCCTATCCCTTCATTCTGCTCGAGGAGAGTTTCACGAGGGGTGTAGTTGATTCGAATCCGTGCATTGGGACTTCCCAGGATTTTAAACAGCCCGGCATAGGTACTGCTGATGGGATTGACTGTGATCCTGTTTTCCACGATAGGTGGACTCACCAAGTCCATGTCCCGCACGGTGATCATCTGCAGGTTTTCCATCACCACCGCCGTCGCCCGTATGGATACCGTGGAATTCTGAGCTTGTACCGAACTAACTACTAGGCCAATAAGGAACACTACAACTACTACTATTTTTTTTCTCATTGGACTATTGCTTGATTGCACGTTGGGTTAAAATCAGGTCTCCGATCTGGGCATAGATCAGATAGACTCCAGGAGCTAGGTCTATGGCTCCCGGACTCCAATCCAGGCTATGGGTACCAGCCTTGTAGCTTGCCTTCGGAAATCTTCCTACCTCACGGCCATGCAGATCTTGGATTTTTACTTCCACTTCTTCCTCAATAGGAAGGTAGAACTTGATCTGAGTCCTGTCTCCAAACGGATTCGGTGTCGGTGGAAACAGCTTAGGCTGATCTGGAGCGTACTCCGGATTCAGACGATCCTGGGTATAACTGATCACTATAGTAAATGGCCTAGTCACCTTCCCTGAGGAGGTACGGAAGTGTTCTCCGGCACCCTCTTTCACTTCATGGGCAAAGACAACCGCCTCAGGGGCTTTCATGTACCCGTCTGCAGTGCGCAATCGAGCATTGGTCGCTGCCGGAGCATCAAAGCTGAACGCGTAGGAAGTGGTTTGACTCATGTCGATGGCCTGCTTGTTGATATGATCCATTAGGATTAGGCTCGCACCTGCCGGCAGGTTAGTCGGGAGATTCCATTCCAAGGTATAATTTCCGGAGAATGGTTTGCCTTCTTTCGCTGCAGCCAGGTAGAGAGGAATAGACTTCTCCCCCTCTTGAGGCATCGAGATATGGTTGATGGCCAAAGGACTGGTTTCCTTCAATGAACCAAAGCTGTACAAATTCAGCCAGGTATTGTTGAGTGATTCGAGTTGGAATCCATCCCAAGGGTCAATACCGTCTTCGCCCTCATCGGAGATTCGGATGGTAGAGTTGGCTTTCAGACCTTCTCCGGACACACTCAGATTGATCAGCATTGGAGCGGTAGAAGAGGCTACTTGAGCCTGCATTCTGCCATAGAATAGCGCCGAGGAAGCAGAAAGTTCAGGGGCTCCGATTTTGGCAGCTGCATTCATGGTCAGAGAAGGCCCGGTACCGGTCGCTTTCACCCAGAATCCTTGATAAGGGGCAATGGCTCGTGATGAAGCCGGAGTATCTTCAGTAATAAGTTCAAATCGACCCTGAGTAGTTACCCCATCCACCGTCACATTGAAATTTGGATTCCAGATATAGATGGTTTCCGAAATTTTGGATTTGCTCCAGCCACCATTAAAGAAATCAATGTAGCTCGGCGTCGGATTGGCAATCATGTTGAAGCCTTGATTGTATTCCGTTCCTTCTGTAAAATTGGTTTTAGTCGTTTGGGTTTCACCCGATCCAATGGTAATTGTCTCAGACGTCAAGCCCCCTGACCGTGAAGTAAATGTTACTCCAAAATTGAATGGAGTACTGAGGTCGAGTTCCGTTCCAAGGGTTGCAAGAGTTTTTGGCAGGGCGTCCGTGTAATTATCTGAGCCTGTACTTCCAATTTTAGGAGCTCCATTGAAAACGAAGACATAGTGCCCCCTGCCAGAAGCTACCGTTTGACCACCTCCTACTGGTTTTCTCCATCCCTGGGTCGTTCTACCCGGATCGGTCTCATCCCACCAGAGCACATTGGGTTGCAGAAGCGGGTAATTGGAACCTGTATAACCCTGCGTTTCCAAGCTACTTAAGAATGTACTGTACGTTGCTCCCTCCACCGGTGAACCCAACATTCTCCAGCCTCTAAAGCCATCAATCAGCTGCTGCACTTCCAGTCTAGGGGTGCTGCTGCTTTGATTCAGGTACTTGGCACCGGGCTTGAGGATTAATTTACCTGTACCCGGTGTGGTCAAAGAACCTGTGATCACCATGGTCTTGCCTGCATTGAGGGTCAGGGTATTGTTGCCTGAGATAACTAGGGCGGTGGATACAGGAGTAATGTCTCCTGTAGCGGTAATGGCACCAGTCAAGGTTGTCGTCCCCGCTCCGGTGAAGGACACCTTGGCAAAATTATCCGCGCTGATGGTCGTATTACCAAGTCCTGCAAAATGGATCAAGCTTTCCGGATGAGGAATAAGAATGCCTGAATTATCCCAGTTTCCATACACCGTAAAGGTATAAGCTCCTATTATACTGAGTGTAGCAGTTGACTGAATGGTGACATTTCTAGCCACGGCACCGTTTGCTCCGATACTTGGCTGATACAGTGCAGTAGATACAATCAACACATCAGTAGTGGCAGTTGGCACCCCTCCGCACCAGTTGGCAGGATCAAACCAGTCACTGCTGACTGCACCTGTCCAGATGCCCTGAGTACAGGAAATGGTGAGGATTCCGGCACCAGAATTGCCGAAATAGGTTAAATTTTTATTGGTTGCCACAGATGCGGTACTTCCATAAGATCCCGAAGGCTGTGGTGCAGTGCCGAAATAAAGCAGTTTGGACGTATGGTCATTCGTACCCAAAGAAGCTACTGCAGTTCCCTCCATCGTCCATTTTTCCACCACATTGAGCGTACCAGTGATCGTTTTGGTACCCGAACCGGAAAGGGTGAGGTTATGGTAATTCACCAAGACAGGTACATTTTGATTGGCACCGTTGAAATTGACGGTGGAACCGGTGGTGGTATAGGTCGTATTGGTTGTACTAGGATTGAATACCCCGGAGATGCCAATCGTTCCTGTGTTGGCAAGGGTCACTGTACGGGTACCGTTTTCGCTGATGCTCAGATTACTGTAATCCAGCGCATTCACCGTCTGAGCTCCTGCGCCGGTGTAGTCTACGGTAAGATCGGCCAGGGTTTTATTGGAAATGGGGTATTGACTGATAAAATCAGGAGTTGAAGCCACCCGGGACACTCCTACCCTTCCGCTACCTGTTAAGGTACCGGATCCTCCAACAGTGTTCGAAGCTCCAGGTATAATTGCCGCATCGGAATTCACGGTCAGGTTCCCGGATGCAGTGATATCTGCGGAAGTGGTGACCGCTGCCACCGTATTAGCGAGGGTCAGGTTATGGAAGGCAGAGGTAGCAGATCCTCCGATTTCTTGAGCGACAGTTCCATCAAAGGTGATCGTTCCTTCATCGGAGGTGAAGGATCCGCTATTGGTCCAGTTTCCGCTCACGGTATGGGGGAAGGATCCGGCGGTGAAATTGTCGGTAATACTTAAATTTCCAGCGATGGTCAATGTTCCAGTGGCTGTTTTAGCACCGCTTCCGCTGAAAGTAATGTTATTGAAATTGCTTGCTCCGATGCTACCCGCTTCAGTACCGTTGAATTCAATCGTGCTACCCGTGGCATTGAACGTGCCGCTATTCGACCAGTTGCCTCCGACGGTATGCGTGTAGGATCCGGCGTTAAAAGTAGTTCCACTTCCAATCGATACATTCCCAGAAATACTCATTCCTGCTCCGGCAGTCGCTGAAGCCGAACCTAAAGTGGCAAAATCCCCTCCGACGGCAAATGCTGAATTAGGTAGAGATTTCGCTCCGCTGCCACTCAAGCTTAGGTTATGATAAGTAAACGCCGGCACCGACTGCTCAGCACCATTGAAGTCCACGGTGCTGCCATCGACAATGAAGGTGCCGGCACCCGGGGTAAAGACATTGGCAATGCCTACGGTGCCTGAACTCGGAAGGGTTCGGTTTCCACCGCTCAGTTCAAGGTTATAATAATTAGCAGCTGCTACCGTCGTTGCTAAAGCATTGCTGTAATTCACTGTAGAAGTGGCCGCCGCAAAGGTTCCGTTTCTTACAAATGGCGTACCGCTACCGGTAAGATTCAAGGTATAGGAACCCGCATTCAAGGTCGCGGATGCATTAATGGTCAGCACCTCACTCACGGTAACATTTCCGGCTATAGATTTCACTCCTGTACCCGAAATCAGCACATTAGCAAAAGTTTCCACTCCGATACTTGCAGTACTTTCCCCTGCAAACTCAACGGTACTGTTATTTTCTATGAAAGTTCCCAAATTGCTCCAATTTCCATACACCGTGAAGGTATTGGTGTCTTCAATGGTCAAAGTGGCTCCGGTCTGAATAGTCACGTTTTTGGCAACTGCTCCGCTTTGATCGATTACAGGGAAATAAGGCGCAGTGGAAACAATCAGCACATCCGTGGTAGCAGTAGGAATTCCCCCACACCAGTTGTCCGCATCAAACCAGTCCGAACTCTTATTGCCCAGCCAAACTCCATTGATACAGGTTTCGCCTACAGCAAACTCACCAAAGGCAGTCAGTCCGGTGGCTTGGATGCCTGTGCTAGTTGGGCTTTCGACTGTCGGTGTAGTCCAGGACGTAGCCGAAGGTGCAAGTTGCTGCACGATAAAGGATGCAGGAACGGATTCTTCTCCAATGATATCCTCTTCAACAAATTGGAAGCTCGCCGCATATCCTGTAAATCCTTCAACATCCGCTGCACTCAGACTCCATCTCCTGTTGAGGTACTTCTGCCTGCTAATGTTCAAACCTGTAAATACTTCGGTTTGCGTAGGAGGAATAGCCTTGGAGTTGGCTTCCACATAACCGGAACCTGTGACGTTACCGGAGAAATTCAGCGTAACCGGACTATATACCGATGCATCCCCTATTGGGAAATTAACCGTAGTGGCATTATTCGGGATAAATCTCCTCAGTTTTCCGTTGATTCGGGATCCATTGGAAGAAGTAACCGTACCGCCCAGTCCCAACTGCACATAGTAGGCATCTGTGGTCGTGATGACCCCGTTGAGTAAGTGCAGGGAATTTTGCACCAGCAGGTTGCCATTCAAATTTTGTACGACAGCCTGACCGGCATTATTCCAAGTGAAATTCTGGAAAGTCTGATTAAGTCCGGTAGAAATAGCCGTAGTAGCTACCCCAGTCACCTCACAGGTGGAAAGATGCTCGTCAAGGGAATAAAACCTTGTCACCGGAATTACTCCCCCATCCATGGCATGAATGTAGGTTCCTCCGTGGATTTCGATCGGGAAGGCTGTGTTCGTATTTGTAATCGTTCCTCCGGAATTTTTCAGTACCCCATGCACGTGGATATTGAAATCTTCCAGGTCACCGGCAGTATGATTCAAGGTAATGGCACCTGTATCCTTCACCTCCAAGGTTCCAAACACAATCATACTGAAGGTAGAAATCGGGAAATCCAAGACGGTGTTATAGGCTGCCGGAATACGAATCAATTCAACAGCAGAAAATATATTGCCTCCAGGGAACAGGGTAGCATAGCCTCCCGTAGTCCAAGTAACACCGCCATCAGTGGACTTTCTCCAGAGGAGGGAAGACCACAGGCCGCTCTCGGTAGGTTCGTAGATAGTTTCGGCAAGTACAGAGAATACCGGAGATACTCCGGGAGCCAACACTTCCCCATCCGTCACGGTCGCCGTGACGGTGGCATTGACGGATTCGGTCTTTTGGGTAAACCCAATGTTATTCACAAAGGCTTGGTACGCACCTGCTGCAATTGTACCGGTCGGCAAACTAGGATGAATCTTCGTATTGGCTGCACTCAAGCTAAAGGGTGTCGCTGTAGAAACTGTGGTAGGTACCCCTTGGCTATTCAGGGACCTCACCGTAACGATGGTGTTGTTCACGCCCAAAAACTGGTTGACCGGATTCATCCTTACCTCCAGCTGGGTGGCATCGAAAGCATCTTCACTACCCAGGGCAAGGTATTGATCCGTGGAGCCAAATTCCGAAGCGGTTACCGTGGCCGTCACCCCCTGAGCGGAAGCCGTAGCCGGATAACGTGTCCAAAAAGTAGAAAATAAACCCAATTTTGGCGCTGAGCCCGCATTGAACGAAGCGTTTCCTTCCCCTGCATTGAACCCAATGTCAAAAGTCAAGTCTGCCGAGCCGACATTGGACTGATAGACATACCACTTTCTACCCACCGTCTTGCTGTCATTATTGGAATTATCGACAGACTCGTCGGCAACTCTGAGGAAAAGTTGTTTGGGAAGAGAGGAATTATTTCGGATGGTAGCCGGATTGTAAGCCGAATTTCCAACCAGGAAGCTTCTGCTGGCATTCTCAGGAATGGTCATGACCACTCTTCCGGTACCGTTTGTTCGGACGTAACTGCTGCTCGTTCCTCCCGTAATCGTTCCGGTATTCAACTGATGGTTCCCGATGGCCAAAATCCCCGAACTAAGCGTGAGCGTGCCACTCACCTGAGCAGGATTGCCCAGTGTTTTCAACCCTGCACCGTTCAGGGTGAGGTTGGTGAAGGAATGAGAAGCGACCGAGCCCCCAATAGCCTGAGGCGAAGCACCTGTTAAGATCACAGTACCTGTTGCCGGGGTGAAGGTTCCATTATTTTCGTAATTACCCGAAATATTCAAAGTACCCGAACCCGCCGTGAAGGTTCCGTTGTTCACAAAGTTCCCTGACAGGGAGAGCGTACTGGAGGCGCCATTGATGGTTCCTGCACTGATCGTCAGGTTAGTGAGATCGACCGCATTACTGCCCAAAGCCAAGGTACCTGCACCCAGTTTGGTCAAGGAACGGGTGGGAGCCGAAAGCGTACCTCCTAAAGTCAACGTATTGGCTGTAGCGGTAATGCTTCGATCCGCAGCCATCGTGATGGCACCAGCGCCAAGGTTAAGATCTCGCGTTCCGAAAAAGGTCAGATCACTGTTGAGCACAATCGGATTAGTGGCAGAAAGAGTAACTGCCCCTGCTGAGGTATTGTCGATGGTACCGGTATTTAGGGTGAGCGTCCCTGTTCCCAAGGCAGTGTTGCTATTGACGTTTAGCGCGCCGGCATTGAGGGTAAGTCCACCAGTGAAGGTATTGGTACCGGAAAGGGTGAGGGAGCCTGCACCCTCTTTGGTGATTCCACCGCCCGAACCCGAGATTACACCGCTGATTGCCAAATCCTGGGTAGTCGAAGCGTTATCGGAAACGGTAAAGGTGCGTACCGCATTGCCCAGATTGATCGGTGCGGCAAAGGAGATTCCGGAAGCTCCAGGATTAAAGACGGCATTGGTATTCAAGTCCAAGGTACCCGAACCTGTAACACTCGGGGTAGTGACGGTAAGAGAATTGGAAACACTGGCATTTCCGGCAAGTGCAAGTGAACTGCTACCGTTCCAAACCAAGTCGTAAAAAGAAGAGGTAGCAGTTCCTGACAAAGTCTGAGCCGAACCCGAAAAAGTCACCCGCCCTGTACCCGGAATTAAGGTAGCATGGGCTGTCCAGTCTCCATTGACGGTCAGTGATTCAGGCAAGGTCTTAGCTCCTGCCCCGTTAAAACTGAGGTGAGTAAAGGTGAAGGAAGGAAGGATTTGGGGAGATGTTCCATTGAAATTGACAGTACTTCCTGTGACCGTGTAAAGATTGGTTCCAGGGGTAAACTCACCTGCAATGCCAATGATCCCGGTAGATGCAAGGGTACGTGCACCAGAAGAGCTGCTACCCAGGTTGAAGTAATTGAATGCAGGAATAGTCTGATTCTCTAACCCGTTAAAGTCCACTGTACTGTTGGTGACCGTGTAAGCATTGCTACCCGGGGTGAAGCTTCCACTTACACCAATGATGCCAGTAGACGCTAGGGTTCGTGCTCCGGTCGAGCTGCTGGTTAAATGGTGGTAATTCAATGCAGGAATCGTCTGAGCTACACTTCCATTAAAATTGACCGTACTTCCCGAGGTAGAATACGAGTTATTGCCCGTGGTAAAGGTACCAGCAATCCACACCGTACCGCTGGAGGCCAAGGTTCGGGTACCTGTGGAGCTGCTCGTTAGGTTGTGGTACGTAAAGGCAGGAATGGTCTGGGCACTTGAACCGTTAAAGTCCACCGTACTGTTGGTGACCGTGTATGCATTACTGCCTGGTGTGAAGCTTCCACTCACTCCGATGGTGCCCGTGGAAGCAAGGGTACGTGCACCGGTTGAGCTGCTGATCAAATGATGATAATTAAAAGCAGGAATCGTCTGAGCACCTGTACCGTTAAATTCTACCGTGCTGCCTGTACTCACATAGGATGTGGACAACGAAGCCGGGGAAAAGTTGCCGGAAACCCCGATGCTTCCCGAGCCGGAAAGGGTCACTGTTCGTGCGCCATTGGCGGTAATTAGGAGGTTATGGTAGTTCAGCGGATTGATGAACTGGTTTCCTGCTCCTATGTAATCCACGGTAAGAGACGAGAGATTCCTGGTGGAAATGGGATACTGTGAGACAAAGTCAGGACTGTCGGCCAAACGGGTCACCCGCACCGTACCACTGCCGGTAAGCGAACCGATCCCTCCTACCGTATTCAATGGACCGGGAACCAGGATAGCACCTGAATTAACGGTCAGGGTACCCGATGCCGTGATATTGGCAGAGGTACTTACAGGAGCTGAGTTGTTGGATAGGGTAAGGGAACCAAAAGCTGTCGACGAACTACCTCCAATGGTTTGTGCGGAGGTACCATTTAACGTAACAAGCTCCGTACCCTGCGTAAAATTGCCGTTATTGGTGAAATTGCCACCTACATTCAGGGTAGGATTACCGGAACCGTTATAAGTCGCACCGCTGCCGATGCTCAGGTTCCCGGATACGCCGAGGGTGCCCGAACCGACAGTCTTGGATCCTCCGCTAAGAGTTAAGTTGGCATAGTCGCTGCGCACCGTGAGGGTCTGTGTGGAGGCGGCTGAGAATTCAACTGTGGAATTGGATCCCAAATTGATGGTTGGAGTATTAGTGGAGCTGATGGCTGAACCCGCTGTACCACTGAACCCTTCGGTGTCGGCAGTGATGAAGGTTCCGTTGATCGTGGCTGTGCCCGAGGCACCAAATGTGATGGTGCTGCTGCCTGCGTTCAGGATTGAACCTGCCGCCACAGTCAGAGTTCGTGATGCTGCGAGGGTAACTGCACGGTCATTGGTATTCAATCGGCTACCCGTGGTCACATTGCCGACCCGGATATTCCCGGTAACGTTAGCAGCAGTCACGGCAGCACTGAGCGTAGCACCTGAGCTTGAAGTGTTGTTGATGTCCAGGTTACCATAAATTACACTGCTCACCCCGATCGGAATGGTCTGTGCAGCGGTACCACGGAAGTTAACCGTTCCTGTGCTCGGAGTAAGGGTGCCGAGGATAACAGAGAAATTCCCACTTATATTCAATGTGCCTGCACCTGTAAACGTAATATTTGCCCGATTAGCTTCAGAACCATTTAACTCAACATTATTTAGGTTGGCTGTACCGGTTGAAATCCTTAACAGTGTATTTTCCAAGGTACTACCAGATGCTTTTGTGAGTTTAAAATCCCTTCCCACTGTAAGAGTACCTGCATCAAGATAAATTTCACGTGGTTTCCCCCCGTCATTACTTGTATAAACTTCCAAATCTTCTTCAACTGTAAGACTACTAGATCCTGAGAACTGAAGAAGTGATTGTTCCTTAAGTCCTGTTGAACTATCGAATCCTAAGTAAAGATTTTTAGCTACTGCTGCATAATCAGAAGGAATTGTAATTGTACGCCGTCCGTTAAAAGTAAGAATATAGACATTATCTGCTGATGTAGGAACACAAGTGCAACTAGTACCTCCCTCACTAGCTGCAGACCAAGAACTAGTGTTATTCCAATTTCCACTTGTAACTCTAGCATACAAATTCCTCCCTACTCCAAACGAATTACTCGTTCCTGCTTGCGCACCCCCGGAAGGCCGAGTCGCAGTGATTGTGAAGGTCCCCGTATTTGAGAAGGTGACAGAACTAGAACTTAATACCCCATCGATAAATGGTTGAGATGTAAAACTTGTAAATCCATTACTCGGAGAAGAGGCTATAGTTACAGTATTGCCAGTACCACTAAATGAAGGCACCGTGTTCCCATATTGATCAATCGCTGTGATTTTAATATTAAATACCTGATTGAGACTTTGATTTGGAATATTTCCTCCTGAAAATGATTCTATTCTAAATGAAGAGAGTCCCGCCGGACTAACCGTAAAGGTATTGCTCGCTGCAGATGTCAGGGAAGGGCTGCCGGAAGTCTGATCAGCCTGGATATTGATGGTTTCTGCTTTAGTATAACTTACTCCTGTAATGGTGACGGAAGAAGTCCTCGACAAAATCGTACCACTTACCGTGCCGCCCAAGCTAGCAGTACCGGTAGCCAAAGTCAGGCTGACCCCAATATCTTCGGACACGGCCGAAGGATTATCGCCGGCATCCTGGGCCTGAACGGTCACACTGAAAGCTGCACCTGCTGTCTGATTGGCAATAGTGGATACCACCAGCTTCACCGGTGCACCTGCTACCACGGTAAGTACCGCTGTGGTATAGTTGATGGTATAGTTGGAACTTGAACCCGATGAAAGCACAAGAGCCGAAGGGGTGATGGTGTACGTTCCCAAGGCTGCATTGGAAAGGTTGCCGGCAGGACTGCCACTGAAAGACAAGGTAGCCCCACTGACTGCATCACTGTTTTGAAGACCAATAACGGTAAAGTCTGTACCTAATACGCCGGCCGTACTCAGCGTGCTACCAAAGGCTTTGGTCTTGGCCACAGCGGCTACCGTAAGGGAAGCAGGATTCACGGCCAGGGTGCCGGACACGTAGCTGATGGTGTAATTATCGGCCGAACCGCTACTGAATACCGCAGAGGAGGGTGAAATGGCATAAGTACCCACCGAGGCCGTGGCTAGATTCCCGGCAGGGCTTCCTTCATAGGATAAGGTAACTCCCGTTACAGCGTCAGAGCCCAGAAGACCAGTTACGGTAAAATTGGTAGTTAAAGTTCCTGAAGTCGGTGCAGTCTGTCCATAGGTTTTGCTTTGGTTTCTTGCGGTAATCGTCAATACCGCCCGATCAATCGTCAATACCCCGTCCACTTTGCTGAGGGTGTAATTGGGTGCAGAGAGCCCCGCAATCACCGGAATGATGGTGTAGGTTCCCGCATTGACCGCGGTAGTGGCTGTACCTTCGTAGCTGAGGGTACCGCTGAGGATCGAGGAGGTTTCCCCGTTTTGGAAACCGGTAAGGGTAGCTGTAAAGGCTGTAAACCCGGAACCATCGTAGGTTTTGTTTTTGTCCTCTGCCGTCACGGTCAATACAGCGGGGGATACCGTAAGCGTGGAGGTAGTGTAAGTGATCGTATAATTGGAGGTGGAACCGGTGGAAAGTGTCAGCGCAGATGGTGTGATCGTATAGCTGCCTACATTCGCCGTTGCCAGATTGCCTGCAGGATCGCCACTGTAGTCCAAAGTCACCCCGCTTACCGCATCGCTTCCTTGCAGACCGATTACGGTAAAGTTTGTCCCTAGCGTGCCACTTGTGGGAGCAGTTTGCCCATAGGTCTTGCTTTGTGGGAGGGCGGTAACGGTCAGACTGGCTGGGGTAATGCTCAGGTTGGCTGACACATACGTAATCTGATAATCCACCGGAAGGCTGAGTGTACCCTGAGTGATCTGGTAATCTCCCACGTTTTCACCCATTGCTCGGGCAAGAGATCCGGTGATCTGATCACCCGAAGCCAGACTTCCTGAGGAAATCTGATAGGTCAAAGCTGGATCCGATTCTCCAAAGACTTTACTTTTCGCCTCAGCCGTCAGGGTGATTGCACGCTTGGAAATGGTCAGATTAGCTCCAGAGTAACTCAGGGCATAATTGCCGCCAAGGGTCAGGGTTCCCTGGGTAATGGCATAAACTCCGATGGTCTCCCCGGCAGCTCTGGACAAACTACCGCTGAATGAGTCTCCCGGAACGAGGGTCCCTGAGATTTGATAGGTCAGTGCCGGATCAGCTTCCCCATAGATTTTGGTTTGGGCATCAGCGCTGACACTCAGGGCCCGCGGCGTGATGGTAAATTCCCCAGGCACAAAAGAAAGCGTATAATTGGAAGACAAGGCCAGGGTTCCCTGGGAAATCTCGTAGTCCCCTACGTTTTCCCCTGTCGCCCGGGTAAGTGCTCCGGAAAAGGATTCGGACTCGGCCAAGCTTCCTGAGGTAAGGGTGTAGGTCAATGTCGGATCGGGATTACCGTAGGTTTTACTGAGGTCATCGGCCCGAACGGTCACCGCACGGCTGGAAATGGTAAAATCTGCCCCTTCAAAGGTAATGGCATAATTGCTGTTGTCAAGAGTGCCCTGGGTGATGGAATACACACCCACATCTTCTCCTTCCTTTCGAGCTATGGTTCCCATCAGCATGTCCCCCGCAATCAGGGCACCGGTAGTGATGTCGTAGGTGAGTGCAGGGTCGGTATTGCCATAGGTTTTCCCCTTGGCAGCAGCCGTCAGGGTGATGGGTCTCGGAGTAATGCTCAGTGCTGCACCCGTGAAGCTCAGGGAGTAATTACTGCTGAGCGATAGAGAACCCTGAGAAATCGCATAGGTGCCCACATTTTCCCCTGCTACTCGGGTAAGGCTGCCACTGAATGCATCCGGGGACACCAGGCTTCCGGAAGTGATGGAATAGGTGAGCGCAGGATCAAGGGCGCCATATACCTTGGTTTGGGCGGTCGCCGCCACGCTGATGGCTCTTGGGGTAATGGTAAGATTGGCCGAAACCAGGCTGATCGCATAGTTGGGATTACCCAGGCTGCCCAAGGTGATAGCATAGGTTCCCACATCTTCCCCGGACTCTCTGGAGAGGGTACCTGTCAGGACATCCGAACCGATCAAGCTGCCTGAGGTAATCTCATAGGTCAAGGCGGGATCCGACGCACCGTATTCCTTGCTCTTGGCATCGGCGGTTACTGTGAGAGAAACCTTGCCGATTTCAAAAGTTTCCGTATCGCTGCTCGGCAGGTAGTTGGCATCGCCGGCATAGCTGAAGCTGACCGTGGCGGTACCGGCCTCAATATTGTTTTCATACACCGGTTCAGGAGTAAAACTTAGTCCGGCAGGACCTGTCACCGTAACAGAGGCAGGGGTAAGGGCTGCACCGGTGTAGGTAAACGGAGCTCCTGAAATCGTAATGGCCGTCACCGTAGGAGCTCTTCCAATCGTAAAGGCAAAAGGTTGGGAGCTGCCCGCTTCGAAGTCATCATCCGCCGCCACCTCAATGATCAATTCATACGTGCCTGCATCGGTAGGTGGAGTAGCGCTTGGCCCATAGGTGGTGGCACCCGTACCGGTATAGCTCAGGGTCGGGGTGGCTGTG
The DNA here is from genome assembly GCF_042657405.1 of Algoriphagus aquatilis. Lineage (NCBI taxonomy): Bacteria > Pseudomonadati > Bacteroidota > Cytophagia > Cytophagales > Cyclobacteriaceae > Algoriphagus > Algoriphagus aquatilis. The sequence goes on along the minus strand of NZ_JBHSKS010000014.1, from coordinate 51,963 downwards.
GAGCCGGAGACATCAAAATCAGCAACCGTAGGCCCCTGCGCATTGCCATTGTAAGTAAAGTTGCCTGTAGTCCCTGGCTTAGGATTGATGGTCGTGACGGCCTGGGATACAATCACAAAGGCAAAGGGTGCGGAACTCGCCGCCTCGTAATTGGCATCGGCAGCCACCGAGGCGGTTACGGTGTAGTTTCCAATCGCAGTGGGTGGAGAAGTTCCGGAATAGCTGGTGCCGTCCGTGCCGGAGTATAAGATGCTTTTTGTTCCTGTTGAACCCGTGAAGGTAAAATCACTCAACCCGGGGCCTTGGGGTGTATCGGTGATAAATGTAAAGGAAGAGATAGTCCCCGGCTTGACCGTAACGGAAGAAGCTGCCTTTAGAATGTCGGCACTCAGTCCCGAAGGTTGGCTGAGGGTGTAATTGCCTGCATCGGCGCCGGAGATGCTAAAGCCGGATGCAGTGATGGCGATGCCGGTTCCCGGACTGTCTTGGGCAAAGGTATAGACCGGTGTGCCACCAAGGCTGACCACGTCGGGACTTACCACCCCGCTGAGGGCAGGTGTTCCGCTTACTGTAGCCGTAGTGTTTCCGTCAAAGGGCTTATTTTGGCCTGTGATTCCTGTGACGGTCAGTGTTTTGCGGATGATGTTGGCACTGAGGGTAGGCTGCGTCAGGCTGTAATTTCCTGCCTGAGCCCCAGTGAGGGTGTAGCCCGAGGTGCTGATGGAGATGCCATTGGCCACATCGGGGGTAGCGAAGGTGAAAGTAGGTGTACCGCTAAGGATAACCTCGTCCGGGGAAATCACCCCACTTAGCGCAGCAGTACCCGAGGCAGTCGCTGCAGTTGTGCCGTCATAGACCTTATGGTCTCCCGTAAGTCCGGTAACCGTAAGCCCAAGCGGGGTAATATTTCCCGACAGGGTTGGCTGCGTAAGCGAGTAGTTGCCGGCTTGGGCTCCGCTGAGGGTATAGCCGGAGGTGGTGATGCTGATTCCATTGGCTACATCCGCACTGGCAAAGGTAAATTCCGGCGAGCCGCTCAGGGTGACGATATCTCCACCAAGTACGCCCAGCAAGGTTGCCGTACCGGTTGCGGAAGCAGTGGTGGTTCGGTCATACACTTTAGTGTTGCCGCTAAGTCCGGAAATAGTCAGTTCTCTTTCTGTGATATTGGCACTCAGACTTGGCTGCGTGAGGGTATAGTTGCCTGCGGCTGTGCCGGAAAGTGCATAGCCTGTGGTGGTGATGCCAATGCCGGTACCCACATTGGGGGATGCAAAGGTAAAGGTGGGTGTTCCGGTAAGACTTACATCATCCGAGCCCACCACTCCACTGAGGGCAGCAGTCCCGGTTACGGTAGCTGTCCTATTGCCGTTATAGATTTTGTTATTACCGGTAAGACCGGTGATAGTCAGCGTTTTGGGGGTTATATTAGCAAGGAGGGTAGGCTGCGTGAGGGTATAATTCCCTGCCTGATCACCACTGAGGGTATAGCCCGAAGTGCTGATGGGAATATCATTGTCCACGCCGGAGGAAGCGAAGGTGAAGGAGGGCGTACCGCTGAGGGTGACTGCGTCTCCGCTAATCACACCGCTTAGCGCAGCAGAACCCGAGGAGGTAGCCAAAGTATTGCCGTCATACTCCTTATCGTTTCCTGTGAGACCGGTAACCGTAAGCCCAAGGGGAGTAATATTACCAGTCAAGGAGGGCTGGGTAAGGGTATAGTTGGAGGCATTGGCACCGCCAAGGGTATATCCGGTGGTGGTGATGACAATGCCCGTTCCCACATTGGCAGAGGCAAAGGTAAAGACGGGAGTACCTCCCAAAGTGACGGTTTCCCCACTGACCACCCCCACCAATGAGGGAGATCCCGTAGCAGAAGCGGAAGTGTTGCCATCATACACTTTATTAATCCCTGCAAGGCCTGTAATCGTAAGCGTCCTGGCTGTAATATTGGCGCTGAGCGTCGGCTGGGTCAGGGTGTAGTTGTCTGCGGCGGTTCCGCTCAGAGAATAACCGGTAGTACTGATAGAAACACCATTGGCTACCCCCGCACTGGCAAAAGTGAACGTAGGTGTTCCGCTCAAGGTCACGTTGTCCGATCCTACTATACCCGACAAGGTCGCTGTACCACTGGCCGAAGCTGAGGCATTTCCGTCGTAAGGCTTGCTGGTTCCGGTGAGTCCGCTGATGGTAAGGGTTTTAGCCGTGATATTGGCACTCAGCGTGGGCTGTGTCAGGGTATAGTTGGCAGCATCCGCGCCACTTAGGGTAAAGCCCGTAGTAGAGATGCTGATCCCTGTACCTACCCCTGCACTGGCAAAGGTGTAAACGGGAGTACCGCTCAGAGTTACGTCATCTTCGCTGATGACACCCGACAAAGCCGGCGTGCCTGTTGCGCTTGCGGTGGTGCCACCGTCATAGACTTTGTTGACACCGGCGAGGCCGGTGATGGTCAGGGCAATAGGGGTGATTTCACCTTGCCCGCCACCTGGTGCTAAGGAATAATTGGTTGCTATTCCTCCGTTATTACCGTCTGAAAGCGTATAAGTGACTGTAGCAGGTTTATCCTTTCCAACATTTGCATTGGCAAAAGTTCCAATTGCTGAAACATTTAACGTTTCCGTGCCTACCAACCCACTTAATGAACCTGGAGTGATCAGCCCTGTAGCAGCTGACTTATCGTAGGTTTTAGGGGATATGACAGGATCAGATATGGTTAAGGACTTGGCAGTAATATTAGCAGTTAATTCAGTTGGCTGCGTAAGTGTATAAGCCCCTGCATCTGCACCGCCGAGACTAAAGTTTCCTGTTATGGGTTTATTCGTTCCTACATCTTTAGTATTGAAGGTGCCTGCCTGAGTAAGTGTCACTTCATCCGGGGTCACTACACCGACCAGACTTCCTCCACTAACGGTAGCTGTGATATTGCCATCGTATTCTTTGTTTGCTGCAGTTGCTCCACTTACCGTAAGCGGTATGGACGTTTCAGCCAACATGATATCATTCGAGGCATTTCCGGTAGAGAAGACGGTGGAGTTAGAATAGTAAGGCGAGCTGAAAGAGGTAGCATTGGAAGTGGCTGATTCCGTTCCTTCCCTGCGCAGCATGACAACCGTACCGGTGGGCGATGCACTACCGGGGGAGAGCCCTACGGTGTAGCCAGTACCGATAGCCGATTGGTTGATATTCCAATACCCTTGCCCGAAACGGGAACGACTGGTGTTGGCTACACTTAATAGAGTACCGCTATCAAAATGCTCAACCGTAACTGTGCGGGATGCTGCAGCTGCTGAGGTAAAGGTCAGCGGTTTATAACTACCGCCTTTGCCAACGGGGAAAAAGGTGCTCGCCGTATTGGCAACAACCCGGGCAAGTTTACCACTCACGTAGCTGCTGGCCGATCCACCCGAAATACTTCCCGATGATCCAACGGTTAGGGTATTGGCACCCGTAGTGACTATACCAGTGGTAAGCGAAAGGGTTCCCGAAACGGTGGCAGAGCCCGAAAGCGTCACCCCGCTGCTGTTATTGATAGTCAGGTTGTTGGCACCCGGAAAACCGTTACCGGTCACTTGGGCGGCGGTGCCGTTGTAGATATAATTTGCCCCAGAATTGAATGAACGCGTACCCGTATTCTGCACATTTCCGGTAGCCCCGCTGGAGGTGATACCTGCCGTGGATCCTACTTCAAGAATAGCGCCGGAGGAAAGGGTAAAGTTTCCCGGCCCTGCAATGGTAGCTGTTTCAGGGAGTTTGAGGGCACCACCACTTTGTATTTGAATCCCTGAATTTGAATTAGCAAGGGTCAAAGTAGTACTTGGATTCACCATTAAAACACCTCCACTTTCTACTGTAACTGTATCTGCGGACTGACTAGAATTTACAGTAACTGCGTGATTATTTCTAATGTAAGCACGAGAACCTGGACGGGCTTTGATTGCTAAAGTTGCAGAATGTACATTGGTTACTGTACCCAAAGTGAATGGTCCTGGATCATCACTTAAACCACTTAAAACTCTCCTTGCTGTAGCTACACGAGGATTTGTAATTGTTGAACCTGTTCCGGCATTTGTAAGATTTGAGTAATTAGTTGGTGCTGCAGTAGCGTTAGAAGCACTGATAGAAGAAGAGATTGCAATATAAAGAGAGGACTGATTAGTGCCCCATCCAAAAGCTGGAGGAGGGTCATTGGCGTTCACATTTCTAGTAGTTATTAAACTTGGCAAAACAGTATTGTCCCAATTACTTATCCGATAAACCACGGCAGATACTAATGTAGAAGCGGAAGAAGTCAAACTGACATTTGCACCTTCATTTGCACTTGCAGTTTTTTGAAAGACATATGTAGTACCTGAGGCTCCCCATGAAGACAATAAAGACCAGCCACTAGGAGTTGTAATAGTATTTGTTCCAGCTGCCCTTGCAAAAATTAGTAATAGATCACCTTCCTGGATGTTGCTTGGCAAGGTTACTGTATGGGTGCTAGCATTAGCATTATTATTGTAAGAACTTGTACCTTCAACAGTTATGGATCCAGGCGAAGTAGGTATGGCAGTGGAACTTTCCCATGTTAAGTCACTATTCCGTCTTTCCCAGTTTTGTCCACTCCAATTATTATTTCCAGTAGATCTAAAAATTGGTTCCGCATCTGCTAAATAAAGAACAACAGTTGATGCTGCCCAGTCGGCAGTTCCTGAATAACTAGCCGTTACAGTCCCAGTTGAAGCACCTGAAGTGTAAGAAGCTAATAGAGTGGATGTAAAACTACTTGGACTAATATTATAAAGCTGCCTTTGTGTGTCAGTAGATGTACCACCTATTGAACTCAGAGTAAATTGATTCGTAATTCCAAAAGTTCGTAAAGTCAACCTTCCTGTTCCAGTCAGTCCCGTCAATGTTGGAGCGGTAGGAGTATTACTTGAAGTACCTGTATTTACATTACTGGCTGAAAATGCAGGATTTAAAACCTTTATTTTATTTCCTCCCACTCTAATCACTGAGGCAACCCAACTCCCGCTAGCTGTAGTTATAGAAATAGTACCTGAAGTTCCTGTTTCATTTTGTCCTGCTAGTTTATAAAAGGACCTAATTCTTGCTGATCCAGAGGACTGAGATGGTGTTATTGAAGTCCATCCTGTTTGATTTGGGATAGCAGCATTACCCGCTATGGTAAGTACTAAAAAATCATTAGTTTGTGCATTTAATGTTGCTCTTGATATAGTGCCCGTAGTACCTGTACCAGAAGTAGTACTGACTCCAAGAATTACCGGCGCACTCTGCCCCCACCCTTCCCCTACTCCGATCGTAAGGAACAAAAGCAGCAGGACTGCGCTGCGGAAAGCAATAGCGGTACGGGTAAACAATCGAAAACGGTCTATGCGAGGCAAGCTCCGGAACATGGGCGATACTTCTATTTGGGAATAGGGTGTCTTAAAGGTACTCAGCACTCGACCACCTAGTAGGCACAGGGCTGAATGAATCCATCTCAAAGGTATTTATTAATCCCCCTCTCGCCGAAAGCACCCTTTCAAAATGATTTAAAATGCATATATATATATATGTAAGTCATTTTGAGTAGCTCAGGCTGGTGAAGCCTCGGATCAGGGGTCCTGCTGCCCGCTCTCGTCGGGCCAGGGCTTGGCCAGGACCTGGGGAGATAGGTAGCAGCGATAGGTGACAGCTCCTGCGTACCCAAATCCCGGATCAGATCTTGCCGATCGGGGAGCAGCTGCCCCGTCGCTTCCCTCCCTGCTTGTACCCAAAAACAAAAGGGGCCAAAAGCCCCTTTTGAATCATTAAACCCAGCACTTAGAGGTAATCCACTTTTACTTCGGGTGAGCAGGCAGAAGAGCTTCCGGATACACAGACCTTGTAGGTCACCGAGCCACTGCCTCTGAGACTGGTTTGGTCTGTAAAGTTGGTCAGCTTGGTGGTAGTCGTGATCCGTACATTGTCTCGGTAGATGTCCACTTTCTGCCCGGAAGTGAATCCAGAGTAGGTCAAGTTGACCCTCAATCTGCCGGACACCTTGGACCAGGTGGCCGAAAGCGTGATCGGAGCAGGCTCCGGTGCCGGAGTCACCGTGGCCGTAGATTTGGTAAATAACAAGTTGGTTGTAGTCGAGCTCGCGTTGGGGTTGATCACATTCTTGGTGGCATTGGCACTGATCAACTCGTAGATCTGCAATGCAGTCGCTGTAGGATTGGCCTGGAGGAGGAGGGCTGCAGCTCCGGCTACATGCGGACTGGCCATACTCGTGCCGCTGTAGGTGGCAGTGCCCCCATTGACCGCAGTAGAAGTAATCCCCGAACCCGGAGCGAAAAGCCTGACCGTAGTCCCGAAATTAGAAAAACTGGAACGGGCATCCGAACTGGTACTCGCTCCTACGGCATAGGCCTCAGGCGCATTGGCCGGAGTAAATCCGCTGGCATCGGCATTGTCATTGCCTGCCGCCACGATCACAGGTACTCGGGCATCGTAGAGGTTTTTTACGGCAGTATTGATGGATAAACTACTTCCTCCGCCTCCAAGCGACATATTGACCACAGCCGGGGAAGTCCCCTTATTGGCCACGACCCAGTTCATCCCCGCGATCACCGTGGACCAGGAGCCTGAGCCTGTGTCTCCCAAGACCTTCACCGATACCAAGGTGGCTTTTTTGGCGATCCCATAGGTCTTGCTGCCTACAGTACCTGCCACGTGTGTGCCGTGTCCTTGTTTATCGGATCCGTCGTCATTGTATCCTGAATAGCCCTGAATCGCACGGCCTTCAAAATCGACATGGTCGTACTTGATCCCTGTATCCAGGATAAACACCTTTACTCCCTGTCCGGTGTGGGTATAGGAATAGCTGTTGCTCAGGGGCCGGGTCGCCTGATCTACCCGGTCTAGGCCCCAGGTAGCGGGACTTTGGGTGACCTCTGCATTGGCATATACCAATCCGTCTTCTTCGATGTGATCTACTTTATCGTCTTTTCGCAGGGCCTCTACCTGGGCCGGAGTCAAGGTCGCCGCAAATCCCGTAACCACATGACCATACACTTGGCCTATCTGCTGGGGTGCTACACCGTATTTGGCGGTAAGGTCTTCGGAGATTTTTCTCATTCCGGCCTGTACTTCCTCGTAGGAAGCGGTTTTTCTAAAGTTGATGGAATTATCCTGGAGCAGGACGATGTAGTTACCGGGCTGATGCTGAGGCTTGCCCGCCAGGGAATTGAACTCTTCGAGGGTGGGATTGATTTCCTCCGGAGCGGTACAGGAAATCGCCCAAAACGAGGAAACTACCGCCAAAAAAGCAAGGCTGTAAATTCTAAAGAAGGGTCGGTTCATGATGCGTTTCAGTTGATGATGTCCTAAAGGTGGTAAAATCCCGAATAGCACCAACTATAAAAACCGATTCTGTAAACCTACTGTACTAATCTGTAAACAGAATGCACTGAGCCCCTATTTTTGTCGGATGAGCGGAGGAAAGAAGGGATAAGATGCATTGAGACCTCGGAATAGGAAGTCTAATCCCTCGTGTGGGATTGCCCTCCGCGCATTCCGTTAGGGCTAATGACTTCAGGGCCATTCAAATCAGATCCTCAGGTTAAAATTTCAATAGGTTGCCATTGCATTCAATCGGGATCTTTTGAGCTCTTCCCTGACTTGCCTCCACAGTGGAAGTCGCTAAATGAATTGTTTATTTTTGATAATAACTTGATTAAATATTACTATTAATTATATATTATAATCTAATTATATCATTTTAAAACACTTACCCGTATTCAGTATATATCTGTTACAAGTTATATTAAATTAAATCTAATTACTCTTAAACCTGACATTATACGTACTTTTATTTACATTATATAACATTTCAATAGCTCAATCAAATGATTAATATATATTTGAATAAACTTCGACTCTAGAAAACGTCCAATTTAATGGGGCTTCTTACTAAACTAAGAATACTGATCCTATTCACCGGATCCTACCTGCTTTGGGGAGCCCAAGATGGATATGCCCAAAAGTGTCCTCAGGCGAACATCAGTATCACTAAATATGAGCTGAAGAAATTGGATGGCAGTAATTTTACGGCGACCGATCCCTTTGTAGTCGGTCAGACGGTCGTGACCGGTAGAATCTTCGTGGAATTGGGTGGAAGTACGACAAGTGCGTACAACATCGCCATGGTATATGACATCTTTGTCAATGGAGTGAGGGTCGTTAATCAGCAGCAAAGCTGTTTGTTTGACAATTTGACCGGTCAAACTTCCATCATTCTCAATCAGTCGATCCCCGTGACCACTTTCAGCTGGACTTGGGGAGATGTGGTATCCATCAGAAATATCTTTTTCACTTGGGAAAACGGGCAAGGGAAAGCAGGTACCACCTGTCAGACCCTGACTCCCTCGATAATCAATGGAATTAATTCCCAATGCTATTACAGTGGGCCCGGTTTCACGGCAATTATCCCCTTATTCCCCAGATTTACGGCTACAGTTCCGTGTAGCGGTACTACAGTGAGCTTCCTTAACGGGACTTCGGGAGGTGCTGCCCCTTATACGTACAGTTGGAATTTTGCCGGGCTGGGCACCACAAATGCAACCCATCCGAGTTTTACTTTTCCTCAACCCGGCTCTTATTTGGTCAGCCTCACTGCTACCGACAATACTACCCCGGATAAACTAACCACCACGGTGAGTCAGACCATCGTCGTCCCTCCACCGATCAGCATCATTCCATCCATCACCCCGACTCAGGTCAATGGAGCTACGGGGAGTATCAATGTCACGGCATCCGGAGGCACGTCTCCCTACACCTATCTCTGGACCTATCCGAATGGGAGTACCTCCAGCAGCGAGGACATCTCTTCCCTGACCAAGGGTAGCTATTCCCTCCTGGTGACCGACGCACGGGGATGTACTCAAACAGCCACCTTTACTGTGAATGAGTTACTCACTCCCGACTTTTCGTTTGCCAGTTTTCAGTGCAATACCCGAATTGACTTTACCAATCTAACTGCCGGCGGAACACCACCTTTTGCTTATACCTATGCCTGGGATTTCACAGGCGATGGAGTTTCAGATTCCAACCTCAGGGATCCGAGGTATGATTTTCCCGGAGTTGGTACTTTTCCAGTCAGGCTGACCGTCAGCGACGGGACCACCTCGATCAGTGTGACTAAAAATGTCTCTGTTGCTCCAAATTTTGACATCCAAGTAACCATCGTGCCAACCAGATCTGGAGAAACTACCGGAAGTATCTTTGTCACTTCCATCACAGGCGGCACTAGTCCCTATTCCTTTTCTTGGACCGGCCAAAATTTTGCAAGCTCAGACCGAGACATTTTTGATTTACCCTCCGGGCTATACAGGCTTGTAGTCACCGATGCAAATGGCTGTAGGCAGACCGTAGACTATTTCTTGGACGTAGCCTCCATTCTCAACCTCAAGTGGAAGAACTTTGACACCCGAGAAGTAGGTCAGAAAGTGGCAATCCATTGGGAAATGAATACTGAATTTGAAGGAGGAGTGTATTGCATTGAACGGAGCTTGGGTGATGTAAGTCGTTTCTCTTCTATCGGAGAAATCAAAAGCCAACAGAACTCCCTGGCTCCGGTGAGTTATTCATACACTGATGAGAGCTATCCCATTTTTGAGGATTTGATCTACTATCGAATTACCTATTCCTTAGGACAAGAAATTACCTACAGCCCTATTCAGCTGGTAAAAAGAAGCACTACCCCCGATTACAGTCAACAATGGGTAGCCTACCCTAATCCATCGCATGGGGAAGTAGTGAGTATAAAATATTTGAAAGGAAACCTCGCTGAAGGAGCAAAAATCAACTTACGTGCCTACAGAGGAGGGAGTTTTTACAAAAAAGTAGAAATCACCTTAGGAAAAGATCACATGATTTACCTAGGAGAGATTTTGGGAGAATTGCCAAGAGGAGTGACTTTGCTGAACATCGAATGGGAGGGTCAAACCGAAACGATAAAACTTATCCGATTTCCATAAACCTGCTGGATACATTAGCCTTCCAATTCCGAATCCAAAATGATCCAACATCACTTGCTGTGCTGCAAAAACACCGAACCATCGGGATTACCCGGGCGATGTGATGCCACACCGGTGAAGGGCTTGATTTTCTGCCATTTTGAATTCTCACCATGCAAGCTCATGCAAAATTCTGAGGATGGGGCCTTAATCAAGCTGGAATGAAGTTGAGTCGAATCGAATCACTTCCTTGATAGGCAGATTTGGATCGAGTAGTGGAAGTTCCACCAACCTTGAATTCAAAGCCAAGAATTTAGAAGAGCTTATCATTCCCATCTGGAATAATCCTCCGTCGCTAAAAAAGCCGAGTTGGCTGAGAAAAATAATCACCGCCAACACATCAAAAAATGGATAAATACCGGCTGTAAATCATTCAACCCTTTTTCAAAAAAGAAAAAGGCCCGAATCCCTTAAAAAGTAAAACAGGGTTTTAATCAATCCATGGAAAACCTGATCCTAAGTCCTCTGCCCTCTACCAACCCACTATGAAAACTACAGAAATGGAATTTTACAAAATTTCAAAACCCACTAAGCCGAGAGTACTGATCGTGGAGGACAATCATTTGATAGCGGAAAATTTATCTGAGCTTTTAGAAATGGAGGGATTCGAAACTCTCGCTGCATTGAGGACAAGTAAGGATACCCTTAATTTTTTGAAATTCGATATTCCTGATCTGATAATTATGGATATCAGATTAAAGGGAAATGATGATGGGGTGAAATTGGTAAAGAAAATCAATGCCAAACTAGCACTCCCGGTTGTTTATCTGACGGCTTGTTGTGACGCCAGCTACCTAGATCGAGTGTCCAAGACAAAGTATGATGGTTTTGTAGTAAAGCCTTACCATAAAGAGACGTTAATCTCCAACATCCAACTTGCTTTGAAGAAAAAGCATGAAAAGAATTCATTACCTCCAAAAGAAGGCCACTTGACATTAAGAAAGGATGGATTTTCAGTGGTATTGATGGACTCAGATATCAAATATTTGAAAGCGGATGGCATGTACACGCTAATTGTGGGAAAAAAAGATGAGTACAGAATGAGAAATATTCTCAAGGAAGTTGAACCCATGATGAGCCCAAACAAATTCGTAAGGATTCATAAATCCTATTTGGTAAATCTGGATTACATCACAGCATTCAATCATAAAGAAGTCCTGTTGGACGGACTAACTCTTCCCATAAAAAGGGGCTTCACCAAACAACTGGCAAAGTTTATCCAAGAGCATCGGCGAAGATTCAAATAGTGGGATCTTTCATTTTTACTTGCTCATCTCCTTTGGAAAAAAACACAAGAACCACTGACTACGCTGACCAAACCAAATAAAAATCCAGCATGCTGTTATACGGATAGAGATATTTCTGGTCTAGCTGATGGATCTAGATAAAATATTGAACCACAAAGAAGTTAATTGAATTTTTGTAAGCTTGTGGGTTAATTCAACAAACCCTATTTATGCGCGTAAGCTCAACCCCAAAGACCCATAGTCAAACTTGTCTTGATTTTTTTAAATTCCTCTTAGCCATATTTATTTCGTTTCAAAGCGTTGAAGCTTCGGCACAAACCACCACTGCCTTCTACTGCGACGTGGATGCCATGTCTGCTACCCTTCCCATGACAGTCACCGGAGACCTAAACTCCAGAATCTTGGCTAGCAGCGCGCAGTCCGCCGCGATAGCCACTTCAGACAATAGCCGTTGGACCACTCCTAATCCGGGCAGTGGAGACGAGGTATTTTTATGGCTGGAGAGCTCCATTTCTGCAAGCAATATTTCAAGTATGGATCTCAGCTTTGAAGGTTTCCTCAACGGATCGGCGGCAGACTTCAGCATTTGGGCACGTGATGTAGTCCGGGGAGTATGGGTACGAATCGGAACTACCCAGAGAATAGGCTCTGGCGCAGATGGAGTAATGACCAGAAGTATCACCTCCAGCATCAGCAACTACGTGTCCGGTGGGAAACTGATATGGGGCATTTACGAAAGTGTCTCGGCACAACCCCTCAACATTGACCGGGTGGGAATAGTAGTGAATTCAAGCTCTCCAGTTGCGGTCACCGGTGTAAGCCTCAGCCCTACCACCGCTTCCATTCGGACCGGCGGTACCCAACAGCTCACAGCGACCCTGGCTCCTACCAATGCCACCAACAAAACTGTTACCTGGAGCTCAAGCAACACCTCCGTCGCCACTGTAAACGCTACAGGCCTTGTCACGGGTGTTGGTTCGGGTACTTCTACCATCACCGTAACGACCCAGGATGGCAATAAAACGGCTACAAGTACGATCACCGTAAGCTGTGCAGATACATTCTATGAGGCAGAATCAGGCACTATGGCAAATGGTGCTGCCGTCAGTTCCTGCAGTACCTGTTCAGGAGGCAGCAAGGTAGGCAACCTCTACAACACGGCCTCCCTAACTTTGAGGGTCAATGCATGCTCATCGGGATTGTACAACATGATCGTTTATTATGCCTCCGGAGACAATACCCGAAGTTTGTCGGTCAGCACAAATGGAGGCACACCTGACACCAAGAATGTACCCAACTCAGGAGGTTGGAACACCCCTGCCACAATCAGCTATCAGGTTGCATTAACTGCGGGGCAAAACACAATAAGGTTATATCAAGCAAACAATGGCTATGCTCCGGATATCGATAGACTGTTTATTCCTGCTTCGCCCATTCAGACTTATGCCATTTCGGGCTATGTAAAGGACGCGAATAATGCTGCCGTCTCCTGCACCGTCAGCCTATCCGGAGCATCGGCGGCCCAAGCCACCACCGATGCCAATGGATTCTATCAATTTACCCAGTTGAATGGAGGAAACTATACCGTCACCCCTTCCAAAGCCTCCTACACGTTTACTCCCGGAAGTTTTTCGTATTCTCCATTAGCATCTGATCAATCCTATCAAAACTTTACAGGGATTTTCGACCCTACCAATTCGGTTTCGATGGCTTTTGGTGCCAATAATTCCGTAGTGTATGACAAAATCACCCGAACCTATGATGTGGTATTCAATGGGGTCGAAATCATCAGCGATGCCATTGCCTCTGTGAAAAATGGATCTACCACCCTGAACAGTACCGCCTACACCAGCGTCTCAACCGCTTCTACTGCCATCAACGATGGATTCGGTGCGGGAACCAAGCATACCTTGACCCTGACAGGTACAGGGATGCCCCAAATGCAACAGATTTTTTACACCTATCCCGCTAAGGATTACTTTTTCACCGAAGTGCTCATCACTGGAAGTGCATTGACGAGCAATTACATGTCTCCCTTGTCCTCGACGAAAGCCACTATTCAGTCAACCGGAGACAACAGAACCCTATTCGTTCCCTTCGACAACGACGCTTGGATTACCTACAATGCGAAATCGATGAGTACCAACACCACCAACACCAGCTCTGAAATCGGCGCTGTCTATGACAATACCAGCCGCAAAGGCCTGGTAGTAGGTTCGGTGGAACAAAATGTTTGGAAAACAGGAATAAAAACTACCGGAACAGGGGCATCCTTGTCGGAACTTGTGGTGTGGGGCGGTTATACGGAGCAGGCTGTAACCCGTGATGCAAGGGCGCACGGCACGATTAGCGGAGCTACCTTGAAATCCCCAAAGATTTTTGTCGGCTATTATTCGGACTTCAGAATGGGCATGGAGGATTACGCCAAGTCAAAAGCTATCGCGGAACCACGTTATCTTTTCAACTGGACGGGAGGGACGCCCTTTGGATGGAACAGTTGGGGGGTTATTCAATCTCAGCTTACGCTTTCCAAGAGTAAAGCAGTGGTGGACTATTTCGCCAATAAAATCCCGGCCTTCCGAAATGATAATACCGCCTACATCAATCTCGATTCCTATTGGGACAACTTGACTCCAGGGGGATTAACCGGTGATTTCAGCCAGTTGACTGAGTTTGTCAACTATTGTAAAAGCAAAGGATTGCAACCGGGTATTTATTGGGCTCCTTTCGTCGATTGGGGAAAAACCTCACGGCAAATTGAAGGCAGCTCCCATAATTACACGGAGGCATGGGCCAAAGTAAATGGAGCTTACCATGATTTTGACGGGTGCAGGGCCTTGGATCCCACGCATCCCGGAACCAAACAACGGATTGCTCATCTGATCGGAAGGTTTAAAGCCAGTGGCTTTACCATGATTAAGATAGATTTTATTGGACATGCTGCGATTGAAGCAGACAGCTACTACGACCCGACGGTGAAAACCGGCATGCAGGCATTCAATCAGGGGATGAAGTATTTAATAGATCAGCTTGCGGGCCAAATGTTGGTTTATGTTGCTATATCTCCAAATGTGGTCACCAGCCAATATGCTCACATGCGACGTGTGGCCTGCGATGCCATGAGTTCGATAGGTAATACAGAAAACACCTTGAATTCCACCAGCTACGGTTGGTGGCAATCCCACATGTACAATTTTATCGATGCCGATCACATGGTGTTCGGAAATGAAACGGAGGGAACAAATCGGGCTCGCTTTACCTCAGGACTAGTAACAGGCACGCCGATTTTGGGTGATGACTTCTCTACCACCGGCGTATGGGATAGCCGCATTCAGAACTACACCCAAAACCAAGAATTGCTCGATATCAGCCGCAGCAAAACAGCTTTCCAACCCATTGAGGCCAATACCGGAACCAATGCGAGTGAATTGTTTGTCAAGCAAATTGGAAGCTATGTGTATGTAGCCATCGTCAATTATGGCACTTCTTCCAAAACATTCAATGTAAACCTAGGCAGGGTCGGTCTCAGTACCAGTAGTTCCTATTCGGTGAAAGAGCTTTATATGGGTACCACATCCACCGTGACAGGGAGTTTGAGCGTGACCATACCGGCATCGGATTCCCGCATTTACCGATTCTCAGCAGCAACACTTTCGAATTCCAGATTAGCCATTGACTCCAAGATCAGTGAGGGGAATGCCAATCTTTCTTGGAAGAAAGATGTCAATTCCAGTCACTATGAATTGAGGATTTTCAAGGATGAACAGATCATTTTAGATACGGTATTGAATTCAAATGAATTCACTCTCAAAAATTACAGAGAATTACCTTCTGACTTACAGGCTAAAGTGCTGGGTATCAGTACAGAAATAAAAGGAGAATGGTCAGATCACGTGGGAATTATAGATGAAATTTCACCCACCATGAAAATTAATAAATCGGTCACCTTGGAATTGACAAGAGAAGGAAAGGCGAATTTGCCAATTGATCATATTGATCAAGGAACCTTTGATAATGATCTATTGAAAGAAATAACACTTTCAAAAGCAGAATTTACAGGAGCTGATTTGGGAGAAAATAGGATTACAATAAGGGCAAAAGACGTTTCTGGAAATGAGTCTTCTGAAGAAATACGTGTGACTGTTTTGGATAATTTTGCACCTACCCTCTCCGCTGTCAAAGACATTAATCTTCAATTGAATTCGGAAGGGAAAGCTACACTGAAATGGGAAGATTTAGACCTAGGAAGTACGGATAACGGCAACATTATAGAAAGAGTCCTTTCCAAAACTGAATTTACAAAGCGAGACATAGGCGAACATCTTATAAAGTACAGAATTAAAGATTCTGGTGAAAATAGTTCAGAAACAAGTATCAAAGTTTCTGTCAAAGAAATGATAACTGCTGCCAATTTTGGCGACGAGCTTGCACCATCCATTAAGTTATACCCTAATCCGGCAAAAAATTCCATTGTATTGGAAGCTGAGCGTACCATTTTCCAGCAACTAAATGATATAGAAATTGTAGACGCTACTGGAAAAAAAATGAATCCCATGAGTATTGTTCGACAGTCCGGAAAATCCTTGTTAATCGACACGAGTGGATTCAGTGATGGGATTTATTTTGTACGAATTACTTCAGACAGAATAAGCAGGACAATTAAGTTTATCATAAAAAGATAGTACTATTCTTCTTCCCTAACTGAATTATACCTTATTCTAAATCATTACGGTCCGACAAAAATAGAATAGTCGGACAGTAGGGAATCAAAATCAAATCAACTGAAGGAATGGCACTGTACAATCCTTTAATTCTTCAAAGGTGAACGATTGAATAACAATAGGTAGGGAAATTACCTTTCCAATTCTCCTCCCTACTACCTGAATCACATCAACCGGACCTCCAATAATCAAAATCTTAAAATTCCCCGGCCTCCAAATGAGCATTGTTCTTGCCTTTAAGTTTGTCGCAAAGTCTAAAGAATCGACAAATCTACTCCTCTCAAAACCTGATTTGTATTCCTAAAAAGTGGACTTAAAATTAATCCTGCTATAATTTTCAGAATTAGCTAGCCATATTTTTACCCTGTACAAGAAAAAAGATTTAACTGTTACATAACCTCCTTTTATGAATGGGACAGCCATTCAGTTTATTCTTCACAGGTAGGTATACCAGATTTGAAACCGGTCTTTTGACTCTGAAAGGAGTTTTTAGAAAAAACACGCCACTATTAGTGAAAATAAAAAAGCCCCAGAAAAATCTGAGGCTTGCTGCGGAAGTTGAACACAACCTGCTTTCGGGAGAACCCCACCAATCCGCCTGTAAAGCCTTTATGATTCGAATTATGTTTTCTAAATCGTTCGGCCAATCCTTCACATGTATGACCAATGTAGAATCTGTTTTTTGCCTCAGAAAAAAGTATGTAGAAATAACACGGCATGATTAAAAATAAAAAAAGCCCAAGATTTGATCTTGGGCTTGATGTGGAAGTTGATCCCGAAAGCTTTCGGGAGAACCCCCGACCCTCCCGATTTCCCGATAATTATCGGGACGGGATGCACTGAACCAGCTAAGCTAAACTTTATTTTAAAATCAAATACTCTATCTTTTTCCGTGATTTCCATGATTTCACTTCTCTTTCTCGTTGATAAGCGTCTGTTTTTTTCGAATACGCTTCGAAATAAAGAACTTCCCAATCTGATACCCCCCCTGTAAAGCCTTTATGGTTGGAATTGTGTTTTCGAAGTCGCTCTGTTAAATCTTCACATGTATGACCAATGTAGAATCTGTCTTTTGACTTAGAAAAAATTATGTAGAAATAACACGGAATGATTAAAAATAAAAAAAGCCCCAGAGTTGATCTAAGGCTTGATGTGGAAGTTGATCCCGAAAGCTTTCGGGAGAACCCCCGACCCTCCCGATTTCCCGATAATTATCGGGACGGGATGCACTGACCCAGCTGAGCTAAACTTTATTTTGAAATCAAATCCTCTATCTTTTTCCGTGATTTCCATGATTTCACTTCTCTTTCTCGTTGATAAGCGTCTGTTTTTTTCGAATACGCTTCGAAATAAAGAACTTCCCAATCTGATACCCCCCCTGTAAAGCCTTTATGGTTGGAATTGTGTTTTCGAAGTCGCTCTGTTAAATCTTCACATGTATGACCAATGTAGAATCTGTCTTTTGACTTAGAAAAAATTATGTAGAAATAACACGGAATGATTAAAAATAAAAAAAGCCCCAGAGTTGATCTAAGGCTTGATGTGGAAGTTGAGGGATTCGAACCCCCGACCCTCTGCTTGTAAGGCAGATGCTCTGAACCAACTGAGCTAAACTTCCAATATTTTTTGGTTCTAATCGGATTCTTTACCCCGACTCTCCCGATGTAATCGGGATGCTCTGAACCAGCTGAGCTAAACTTCCGAAATGTTTTCGAATTATTTTAAGAAGTGGAAGTTGAGGGATTCGAACCCCCGACCCTCTGCTTGTAAGGCAGATGCTCTGAACCAGCTGAGCTAAACTTCCGATTTCCTTTCCTTGCGAAAGGGAATGCAAAGGTAATCTGAATCACATTTGATGCAATAGTGACACTCACTTTTTTTCTGTCCAATTTTTCAATACTCTGAAAATGAATTAAAAAAAGTAAATCCTACTCCAAATTCACCATAAACCCTGCTCTAAACCATCTTCCGGGCATCTGCACCGTTCCAGCCTCGATGTAATCAGCATTGGTGACATTGGAAGCCTCTGCAAAGAATCCGAGTTTGCCAAGCCTGTTGTAATCCACCCGCATGTCAAGCAAGAAGTATGGATCCATGCTGATTCGCTCCACATAGCGCATTTTGGTGTTCCATTCCACCTTTTTTCCAAATCCTACCAATACACCTCCTATCAGCTGATTCCGCAGGGCAGTAAGCGCATAGCGGGATTCCAATCCCGGTGTTGCTACAAATTCCGCATCAATGAAATTGTAAGAAAGCATCAATTCCTTGACCTGAACCGCCTTCCCCGTGGGATTCACTTGGTAATAAGCCGAAGCCTCCACCCCGTTAAAGATCACCTCGTTGAAGTTTTGTGGTTGCCAAGGCTGCGTAGAAGAAGTTCTGGTCCACTCGATCAGATTTTGACTGGTTCGGTTGAAATAAACCAACTCTCCCCGCCAGTTTTCTTTGGTCCATTTTCCACCAAACTCGAATGAAAGTGCCTGTTCCGGTGTCAAATTGGCATTTCCGATATTGGTCGGGCCACGATAGTATAAGTCGGTGTAAGTCGGAATACGATAGCTGGAACCTATTCCTGAATATAATCTAATGGAGGGAGTCGCCTGAAACCCAATTTCTGCTCCTGGGAAATGCTTCCATCCATATTCCGAATAGTAATTGGAGTAAAGTCCCGCCCGGATGTCAGTTTTTTCTCCAAGATTGACCAACTGCTCCAAGAAAAGCCCAACTAGCTCCCGCTCATGATTTCCAAGGTTGGAAGATTCGATGGATTCCTTTCGGCCCTCGATCCCAAATCCGGTGGTTCCCAGTTTGCTTTTGTAGCTACCATTGGACTCGATGGCTAGGACATCCGAGGTATGGATATTCTGAAAAAACGAAGGCTCATTTCTTCTCAATCGAAACTCATCCTCATTTCTCCTCCAATACGCCCGTGTATTGAGGTAAAGCCGGTTTTTGGAATAAGTGTGCGAAAGCGAGCCAAGAGAGGTCTGAATGCTTTCCCACTGATCCGGAAATGCGGAGGTATAAAACCCATTGGCGCCAAAAGTCCGATCAGTGTAAGCCACCATTCCTCGGAGTTCATGGGCTTGATTGAGCTGGACACCACCTTCGTAGAAGATATTGCTGACTTTATAATCTGAGTTGTACCAGTGGCCATTCGAATCATCGTAGGAGACGGCCACATTTTGACGGTACTTTCCGGCGGGGAGTGAACCTGCAAAATTGACCCCTTTCATCCCAAAATCACCAGCATACCCTTGGACTCTCAGGCTTCGCTGATCACTGAGTCGGGTGATGACATTGACCGCTCCCGTGTAAGCATTTTGGCCAAAAATTCGCGAAGCAGGTCCTTTCAGCACCTCCACGCGATCAATATTGACCAAAGGCACAGGAATATTCATCATATGGTGGCCAGTCTGAGGATCGGTAAGCTTGATCCCGTTGAGTAGCATGAGCGTCTGCTCAAAGGAACCACCTCGGATGCCAATATCCGCCTGCACTCCCGTGACGCCACGCTGACGGACATCTACTCCAGGCACAAAACTCAACACTTCCTGAAGGCTCCTAGCCGGAGTGACTTCGATCTGCTTCCGATCAACGACAGAGATATTCCTGCTTTGCTTGGAAAAAGGAATCTGAATCCGGTTTTCTTGGATGAGCACCTCATCCAATTTTTGGCTAGTAGTATCTGTTTGGGCATGCAACCGCAGCGAAAACGCAAATAGACCTAAAAGTAAAAGTGCTTTTTTCATTGAGATAGTTGGTTTATTTGACCCAAAGGTAAAGGTGTTTTTTCGCAGGAAACAAAAATCTAACCGATTCGAAAAAGGTTAAAGTCTGTGAGTCTGCATAAAAAAAATTCGCCAAAAGCACATTTGTCCCTATTTTGAGCCGAAATAGAAACGAACCATGAAGAAACTAACCCTGCTTGGTGGACTTTTGTCCATTTTTATTCTGACAGCATCTTTTCCTGCTTTTTCGCAGCAAGGGAAAGACAATAATCAGAAGGACTTTTCGGAGTTTATGGACCGAAAAGGAAACAGCTATCGCACCGCCTCCGGCAAACCCGGAGAAGCTTACTGGCAAAATGCCGCCGACTATCAAATCGAGGTTTCACTCGATGAAGCCAGTCACACACTTTCCGGTAAGGTCACCATCACCTACACCAACAACAGCCCGGAATCACTCGATTTCATCTGGCTTCAGCTCGAGCAAAATCGCTTCACTCCTACTTCCCGTGGCACTTTGACCACTCCTGTTCAAGGCAACAGATACAATGGAGACATCGACGGAGGCTACAACATCAGTAATGTATCATCCAAAGTCGGGGTGAAAGGAATAGCATCATCTAAGCACTTGATCGAAGACACCCGGATGCAAGTATGGTTTGCCGAACCGATCCCTGCAAAAGGTGGAAAGGCGAGCGTTTCCATGGATTTTTCTTTCAAAGTGCCTCATAAAGGCATGGACCGAATGGGACGACTGAAAGTGAAAGACGGATGGATTTATGCCTTTGCACAGTGGTACCCCAAAGTGGCGGTTTTTGATGAGACCGAAGGTTGGAATGTGGAGCCTTACTTGGGCGCTGGGGAATTCTATCTCGAATACGGCAATTTCGACTACAAAGTGACCGTACCTTACAACCACATTGTGGTGGGCTCTGGCAAACTGATGAACCCGATTGAAGTTCTTTCCAAAGAACTCCAAACCCGCTATGCTAAAGCTGCTCAAAGTGAAGAAACCGTTTATTTGGTTTCTCCAGAAGAAATCAAAAACACCCAAATCACCCGTCCTAAACAGAGCGGAACCGTGACTTGGCATTTCCGTATCCAAAATGCCCGTGATGTGGCCTTTGCCACCTCCGACTCCTTCATCTGGGATGCTGCTAGAATCAATCTTCCAAGCGGAAAGAAAGCCCTTGCACAGTCCGTTTACCCAATGGAAAGCAACGGCAAAGAGGCTTGGTACCGATCTACCGAATACAGCAAAGCATCCATCGAATACTACAGCAAGGAGTGGTTTGAATTCCCTTACGAAACAGCCAGCAACGTGGCTGCTGAAATTGGAGGCATGGAATATCCGGGGTTAAACTTCTGCCACTACAATTCTAAAGGAGCTTCCCTTTGGGGAGTGACAGATCATGAATTTGGTCACAACTGGTTTCCGATGATCGTGGGAACCAACGAGCGACGGTACGCATGGATGGATGAAGGCTTCAACACCTTTATTAACCACTACAGCTCCAATGCCTTCAATAACGGAGAGTATCCATCCACATTGAACCAAACAAGAAGATTTAACACCTATTTCACAAGCGAAAGCCGCGAAGGAATCGACAACTATCCGGATGTAACAGACCTAAGAAATCTGGGAATGGTAGCCTACATGAAGCCTGCTATAGGCCTAGTGATGCTGAGAGAATACATTCTAGGCACCGAGCGATTTGATAACGCGTTCCGATCTTACATCAAAACATGGGCTTATAAGCATCCGCAACCGGCTGATTTCTTCAATCACATGGAAAATGTAGCTGGGGAAAACCTTTCATGGTTTTGGAAAGGCTGGTTTTATGGAAATGGAAACATTGACCTAGGAATCAACTCTGTACAGCCATACGGCGGCAACTACCTGGTGAATCTGGTCAATAAAGGTGACTTCCCTATGCCGGTGATTTTGGAGATGACTTATGAAGATGACTCCAAAGAGCGAGTGAAACTTCCCGTGGAAATCTGGCAAAGAGGAGACACTTGGGGCTATCTGCACAAAACCTCCAAGAAGCTGAAGTCAGTCGTGATCGACCCAGACAAAGTCATGACCGACATCAACCTCGGCAATGACAGCTGGCCTGTCGAAGTGTACAAATAAGCAAAAAGGTCCTGAGTTTCTATCAGGACCTTTTTTTTGTTCAAAATTCGAAGTTCGGTGTTCGGTGTTCTTCGCCTCGACTCAAAAAAATCTATGTCTTTGAATAAAAAGTCAAGCCTACTTTAAATGCCGTAAATCTTCATTCTGAAATCGTAAATATGACATGTTAGGGGCTCATTTTTTAGAAAAACTCAAGCCCACTTTAAATGTCGTAAATCGTCACTCGTAAATCGTAAATACAACATGTTCATGTTAGTGTTCATTTTGTAGAAAAACTCAACCCCACTTTGGGTGTCGTCAATCGTCACTCGTAAATCAAAAATACTTTTTCTTATCTCAAGGCTTGATCCATATCCTCCAGTAAATCATCTGTATGCTCCAAGCCGACAGACACCCGAAGCAAGTTTTGAGGAGTCAAAGTATTAGGACCTTCGACAGCTGCTCTTCGCTCGATCAAGCTCTCTACTCCGCCAAGACTAGTCGCATTTATAAAATACTTGAGTTTTGACACCACACGATCGGCATCTTCGGCACTGCCTTTTACGGTAAATGAAACCATTCCCCCAAAACCGCTCATTTGGCTGGCAGCAATGGCATGTCCGGGATGAGATTTTAAGCCGGGATAATAGACTTTTTCCACTCCGGGATGGTTGAGTAGAAACTCCGCCAAGATCATTGCATGCTCAGCATGGCCTTTCATCCGATAGGCCAGTGTACGGATACTTCGTGTCAACCAATAGCAATCGGCAGGAGAAGGAACAGCTCCACCTACCCGCTGAACTGTGCGGATTTTATCCCAAAAAGTATTCTTCTCCTTGGTAATCAAGGCGCCTCCCAAAATGTCAGAATGACCTCCAAAATACTTGGTACTGCTGTGCATCACGATATCTGCACCCAAGTCCAAAGGATTCTGAAATACAGGAGTGGCAAACGTGTTGTCACAAGCCATAATTGCACCTTGTGCTTTTGCCAGCTGGGCAATGGCTCGGATATCGGTGATCTTCAGAAGAGGATTGGATGGTGATTCAACCCAAAAAAGCTTGGTATTGGGACGGATGGCATTTTTGACTGCCTCCAGATCACTCATATCCACGAAGGTCACTTCCAATACTCCTGCAAAAAGCTGTATCATGGAATTGTGTAAGCCGTGGTACATGTCATCCGGTGCCACAATGTGCGAACCTGGCTCAAGCGCTTGGTAAACCGCTGTTCCTGCCGCATTTCCTGAGGAAAACGCCGCTGCATCCGCTCCCTTTTCCATCGCAGCAAGTACTTCCTCCAGTGAATTTCGGTTAGGATTGCTTGCTCGGGTATACAGCACTCCCCCTTCGTTTCCATGTTCAAAGGTCGTACTCAGGGTGATTGGCTGCACCACCGGACAATTTTTGTCGGTGATTTGATTGCCTTTATGGATGGTTAGTGTTTCGAATTTCATAAAAGAGGAATTTTCTCTGATCACAAGGTAGAAAAGACTGATTCAGTAAAGAAGGTATTTGCTCACAAAAGGAAAACAAAAAAGCCCGGCGGTAAGGCCAGGCTGGATTCTTATCTGATCCGATCTACCGATCGGACTAGAGCTTCGTCTTTTTTGATAAATCGGTTAGCCAGCATATTCATGACCATGGCCACCAAAATTGACCAAAATCCGATCTCGTAGCTTCCCCCTTCTTTTGCTTGAATCGCAGAATTAATTCCATTTGTAGTCAAGAAAGTCGCTGCTACCAAAGATACCATCACCAAAGAGTTGATCATGTTGAGTAGCATTTGTCGGGAACGAGTTCGGTATTGAAAGATAGAAATCATAGCCAAAAGCCCAGCAAAAGCTGCCAAAGCTCCCAGGTACCACTTGGAGGAGGATTGAATTACTTCACCGTTTGCATCGAGGTTGCTGAGTGTAAAAGCAGTCAGGTTCCAGGTATCACTTTGGGTTCCGCCGGTTTGGTTCCAAAGCTCTGTACCTATGGTCACGCCCATGGCCACGGCAACAAGGAAAAGAAATATGGTTTGTACGCGCTGAATCATGTTGGATTAAATTTTGGGCAAAGAAAAAGCCTTCCCCTCGGAATATCAAGAAAACAAATCTCCACGGTCGAATTGATTGGGAATAGTATCTTTGCGGCGGCATGAACGAGACGACAAACCGCTATTTTCTGGAACTCAGCTACCATGGAGGTCCATTTCACGGATGGCAAATCCAGCAAAATGCCTTTACCGTTCAGGAATGCCTTGAAAAAGCGCTCAGCACCTATTTCCGCGAACCCATTTTCATCATGGGAAGCGGGAGGACAGACACTGGTGTGCATGCCAGTATGCAGGTCTGCCATTTTGATATGAAGAATCAAGTCCTTGGAGACAATTTCCTGAAAGCCATCAATGCCATCCTTCCCAAAGAGATTGCTATCCATTCCGTCAGGAGGGTTAAACCAGATGCGCACGCCCGATTTGATGCCATCAAAAGATCCTACTTCTACCGGATCACATTTACCAAAAACCCATTCTTGGAAGGTTTGGCTTGGCAGCTTTTTCACCATCCTGATGTGGAAAAAATGAACGAAGCGGCTCAAATCCTACTCCAACACGAAGATTTTGAATGCTTCAGCAAGGTCCACACGGAAGTCAACCATTTCCGCTGCAAGATTTATGAAGCGCGGTGGGAACAAAAAGACGACCAATTGTTATTTCATATTACCGCAAATCGATTTTTGCGTGGGATGGTACGGGCAATTGTAGGTACTTTGCTGGAGATTGGCTTTGGTCATAAGCAGGTGGAAGATTTAGATCGAATTATCCTTTCCAAAGACCGAACTCAGGCTGGAAAAGCAGCTTCTGCAAAAGGCTTATTTTTAAGCCAAATCGAATATCCAACAGACATTTACCTAGACTAATCAGGCTTTGAGCTTAGAAAAAGAAAAAGAGTCCTCCGGGGAAATTATAGACATGAAAGTCTTGAGACAGCTTTACACCTTTGTGAAGCCCTATCAAGCCCAATTCTACTTTTTGGTCTTTCTCACCATTGCCTTGGCGATTTTGGCTCCCACCCGGCCCTATTACATCCAAATTGCTATCGATGAATATGTAGCAGTTGGGGATGTGGATGGGCTATTGCGGATCATTTACCTGTTGGTAGGTCTCATGATCGTGCAATCCGTTGCCCAATGGGCACATACTTACTATTCGGGATGGATCGGTCAGGTAATCATCAAAGACATCCGAACGCGACTTTACAGGCACCTCCTCAAGCTTCGACTGAAGTTTTTTGACAATACTCCTATTGGTCGATTGGTCACCAGAAACGTCTCCGACATCGAAACTTTGGCAGATGTATTCAGCGAAGGGCTTGCTGCGATCATTGGAGATTTGCTGCAGATCGTCACGATCTTGGGAGTAATGTTTTACATCGACTGGAAGTTGACCTTGGTCAGTCTGAGCACGCTTCCGCTGATGATCATTTCGACGTATGTCTTCAAAGAAAAAATCAAAGTCACCTTCAATGATGTACGAAACGCCGTCTCCAATCTGAATTCCTTTTTGCAGGAGCACATCACCGGGATGAACATCGTGCAGATTTTCAACCGAGAGCAGCGCGAATACGAAAAATTCAAAGAAATCAACAAAGAACACAGTGCGGCACACATTCGCTCGGTCCTTTACTATTCAGTTTACTTTCCGGTAGCTGAAATTATCCAAGCCATCGGAATAGGATTAGTCGTGTGGTATGGCGCGGTAGGTGTATTGGGAATGGATCTACAGATCGGGATTTTGATTTCCTTCATCATGTACCTGCAGCTCTTTTTCCGTCCAATCCGAATGATTGCAGACCGATTCAACACCCTCCAAATGGGGGTGGTAAGCTCTTCCCGAATTTTCAAACTACTTGCCTCCACCGAGCACATTGCCAATGAAGGCAGCTTCAAACCGGAAAAAATCCAGGGAAACATCAAGCTCGAAAATGTCTGGTTTGCCTACAATGACGAGGAATATGTACTCAAAGACATCAGCTTTGAAGTCAAAAAAGGACAGACCATTGCCTTGGTAGGAGCTACCGGGGCTGGCAAATCCTCCATCATCAACCTAATTTCAAGATTCTACGAAATCAACAAAGGCCACATCTATGTGGATGGGACAGATATCCGCGAGTTTGAACTTGGAGCTTTGAGAAAACATATCGGCGTGGTACTTCAGGACGTTTTTCTTTTCTCCAACAGCATCTATCACAACATCACCCTTGGTAATCCATCGATCTCCAAAGAACAGGTGATGGAAGCTGCCGAACTGGTAGGCGCCAGAAAATTTATCGAAAAACTCCCCGGAGGTCTGGACTACAATGTCATGGAGCGTGGAGCGACACTATCCGTAGGACAGCGACAGTTGATTTCCTTCGTAAGAGCGATGGTGTATAACCCGGAAATTCTGATTTTGGATGAGGCGACTTCTTCGGTAGATACGGAAACAGAGGAGCTGATCCAAGAGTCGATCGAGAAGATGATGCAAGGAAGAACCTCCATCGTGATCGCCCACAGGCTATCCACCATTCAAAAAGCAGATCAAATTTTAGTCCTTCATAAAGGAGAAATCGTAGAAACTGGCACCCATGAATCGCTTTTGGAAAAAGGCGGATACTACACCCAGCTCCATCAGATGCAGCTGAAGATGATGGCCATTTAATTTCTATCACTAAACCAACGCTTATGAAACTCAAATTTCTGCTAGGCTTCTTATTGATCCCGATGATCGGATTTGCTCAGGAAAGAGGAGCCGGAGTTCGACTGGGAGAACCTTTTTCACTCACTTACAAAGACTTTTTGGATGATTACCTATCCTTTGAAGTGATGGTTGGAGGAGGAAGCGTAAATGGAAAGGACTATTACCAGCGATCTTTCGAAAACAATCCTCCTTCATCCAATGCTTTTTATCTTGGTCATTCAGCCAGCCGGGGCGTTGCACTTAATTTTCG
This sequence comes from Algoriphagus aquatilis, assembly GCF_042657405.1. Lineage (NCBI taxonomy): Bacteria > Pseudomonadati > Bacteroidota > Cytophagia > Cytophagales > Cyclobacteriaceae > Algoriphagus > Algoriphagus aquatilis. Next base: position 25,130 of record NZ_JBHSKS010000014.1, on the reverse strand, counting down.
AATGGCGCTCCATGAAGACATTACCGATATGTTTGAAATCACCGAAGGGTATCTCTTGGGCTATGCAGGTGTAGGTGCTCAGCTGCGAACTTCCAATGTAAACTACTCCTACTTCAGGCAGTCTAGCCAGAGTTCTCTTCAAACTGCCTTATCCGAAAGAAGAACCAATTTGGACATCGGACCCGAGGCTTTTGGCGGTGCAGAATATTACTTCGATGAAGCACCCATAAGCATTTTTGCTGAGGTTGGTGTGTTTTTAGAATTGATCGACCGAATTAATTTCAAGGGGCAGGGAGGAATTGGAATCCGATATTTATTCTAATCGATGAAAAAGCTAGGTATTGCAGCAATTATCCTACTTGTGATCATTGCTATTGGCTATTACTTCTTCATTCAATTGGGGGGAAATAATCCCATTGAAGTCACCTTGATCAACCAAAGCCCGGAAACTTTAGCGGGGAAAACGTTTGTCGGAATCCCTCAGGACAGACGACTGGAGGAGAATTTCAGAGCCATCGAAACCCAGCAGTCACTAAATCCGGGATCAAAGATTCACACCATTTACTACATCGAGCCTGCGGGAAAATTGGATACGATGAAGGTCTTTGTAGGGCTCAATCTACCTTTTGCTACCGGAGATTTGGAGTCTAAATCCTTTTCTGAAAAAAAGTACCTGCTAGCAAAAGTGAACGCTAATAAGTGGGTCATGCCCGGCCCCAATAAAGTCAAAACTAAACTGGAAGAATTTGCACAAGAGAACAAGTTTGTGTTGAGTGGAATTTTTATCGATAAGATTATCAGTGAATCTGAGGTGCATGTTATTGCACCCATAAAATAGCTTAATTTTTCTCCCAACCTTGGCACGATCCATGCCGTGGAAAGCTTACATAAACCAACTCAACTATGAAAAAGATAACCGCAATTTTGGGGCTGCTTGCCTTGGTGGCATTTCAATCCTGCGAAGGCCCGATGGGTCCAATCGGCCCTGAAGGTCCACAAGGCCCACAGGGTCAGCCAGGAGTCAACGTCGTCAGCGAAGTATTTGAAGTAAACGTAGACTTTACAGAAGCCAATAAATTTGAGCGTGTCTTTGACTTCAATCCCCGAATTGTAGAAAGCGATGTGGTATTGGCATTTATCAGATGGGAAACAAACGGATCAACGCCAATTTGGAGAGCACTTCCCCAAACTGTATTTTTCAATGAAGGAGTCTTGATGTACAATTATGACTTCACTAGGAACGATTTTCGTCTCTTTCTGGATGGCCCAATTGATTACAAAACCCTGAGTGCAGACTGGACTAGAGGTCAGCGATTTAGAATTGTAGTAGTACCTGGAGATTTTGCAGGCTCCCGAATCGATTGGACTGACTACGAGGCGGTCACCAAAATGCTTAGCATTGAAGAAAAGGACTTTCTAAATGCTCAGATCAAGCCTAGAGATTAAGTAATTTCTAAAATCCTACACAAACAGAGCCCCAGAATGAAGGCTCTGTTTTTTTTTATGTGTGATTTTATCCTTCCCAAATAAAATTCCGAACCTATCTTTGCGCCATGCAACTCCAAAACGATCTGCTGCTGCGAGCAGCAAGAGGTGAAAAGACCGAACGAACGCCCGTATGGCTGATGCGCCAAGCAGGCCGAATCCTTCCTGAATACCGTGCAGTCCGTGAATCAGTCAGTGGATTTATAGAATTGGCTCAAACTCCTGAGCTCGCCGCTGAGGTCACCATTCAGCCTGTAGACATTTTGGGAGTAGATGCAGCCATTATTTTTTCGGATATCCTGGTGATTCCAGAAGCGATGGGTTTGCCTTACGAGATGGTCGAAAAGCGTGGGCCTTGGTTCCCACAAACTGTACGTTCAGAGGCTGATCTGAAAAAACTCCGTGTGGCAGATGGAGACAATGACCTCAAGTACGTCATTGATGCAATTCATATCACTAAGAAAAACCTCAACGGTCGGGTACCTCTGATCGGCTTTGCAGGTGCGCCATGGACGATTTTTGCCTACATGGTCGAAGGCAGCGGTAGCAAAACTTTCTCCAAGTCTAGAGAAATGCTGTATCGGGAACCTGTTTTTTCCCACAAACTCCTTCAGCTGATCACCGACTCCACAATCAATTACCTGAAAGCTCAGATTCGTGCCGGTGCTGACTTGGTACAGATATTTGACAGCTGGGCGGGGATTTTGGGCCCAAATCAATATCAAGAATTTTCCCTGAATTACATCTCTCAAATCTGTGATGCGATTACTGAAGTGCCGGTAACGGTATTTGCAAAAGGAGCCTTTTTTGCCAGAGAAGAAATGTCAAAGCTCAACTGTGAGACGATTGGACTTGACTGGAATATGGGGATCGAAGAATCCAGAAGGCTGATTGGGCCGAATAAAACCTTACAGGGAAATCTCGATCCTGCCGCCCTGTATGGCAATCCCGATCAGGTTAGAGCTGCCACCATGGAGATGATGGATCAATTTAAAGGGTCAAGACACATCGCCAATTTGGGCCATGGAGTCTACCCGGATATTGACCCAGAAATGGTCAAGGTGTTCATCCAAACTGTCAAAGAGTACTGATAAATACTTGAATAGAGACAAAAGGGGCCAAAAGCCCCTTTTTTCATTTACAGCAGATAAAATCATAAATCAAGCTTATGATTTACAAAAACAATAATTATTGATGCGTTTTTTTACAAATTTTTCAATAAAAATGTTTTTTCTTTAGAAACTTGGTTTTACTTTGAACTGGATTTTGATTGAAATACATCATTTGAATTAAAATCTGATTCTTTATAAACCTATTTCAAACCAAAAAACATCATTTCATGAAAAACCTGTTTAATCTCAAACCAATCGGATTATTATCCACCCTCATTCTAGCATTAGGATTGATCCTGATCGCAAATCATGCCTCAGCACAAGAAGAAAAACAGTTTAACTTCTCCGTGGCGCTAAACTCCGATCAGTTCTTTGGATTTTACCCTACCTTTCAGGGTTCGTATGGATTCTCTGACAAAGCTCAATTCACATTTTACGGAATTCACTGGGGAGGTGGCACGGGTGCCGCTTGGGGCAATTGGACCGAGTTTGGTCTAGGAGCTAATTTCCAAGCCGCTGAAGGGCTTTCCATTAATCCACAGATTGGCTTCTTGGGAGGTAATTTGCTTAGCTCCGGCACCAGAGGACCTGCCATTTTTGGAGACGGTATCGTTCCAAATTTGACAGTTAACCTATTGAAGGAAAAAGTGGAAGGACAGTTTTACTTTGGATATTACTCACCGCTTCGTAATGAAGCACCTGTCAACGGTACCACTTTGGCTTATGTTCATTACTGGTTAAACCTGGGTGTTCGTGCTAGCCAATTTTTCTCAGTCGGCGCGCATTACGAGCATTTGATCAATTCTGGAGGATCGGACGTGACATCTTCAACAGATGTGTACCAGTGGCTTGGCCCATACGTTCAGTTCAGCAAGCCTACCGGCGGACCATTTGCCAGATTCTCTTTCGGAACTGACTTGGTCGAAGGCAACGATTCCTTCTTCAAGCTCACCACTGGATTTAGCTTCTAATCAAACTACCACCTTACATGAAAAAGCCGGACTGATGGATCAGTCCGGCTTTTGAATTTCCAATTGGTCAAGATTAATTCAAAGGAATCAATTCATCTCCAATGCTCACCATTCCTCCACCTAAGGCTACCACATTTTGGCCAAACATGACCTTATTATTGACTGTACGGTAAGTGGACAATGTTTTCAGGGGCTCTTTACCTTTTTCCCCAGTTTCTTGATCTACCGTCGTCAGCACACATCGGGCACAGGGCTTGATAATCTGAAACTCCACCGATCCAATCCGAATTTTGCTCAGACGGTCTTCCAAAAACGGCTCACCTCCGGAAAAAACCAAATTGGGACGAAAGCGATTCATAGGAACAGGTGTTGCTAATCTTGAATTAAGTTCATCCAAGGAAGATTGGCCGATGATCAAATAAGGCATGCCATCGGCAAAACTCACCGACTCGGCATTGATCGCGTAACGCGGATCGACTTTGCGATGGGTCGATTCCGGCATTTTCACCAATTCTACTTTGAAACCGAGAAAATCACTGAACCAAACTCCAACCGATTCGGAAACCACCTTCCCAATTACCTGATCGTCCCAAATTACCACAGGAATCTCGGGGCCCTCTGACAGTTCAAATGGAATAAAAAGCTGTCGGTGTGGAACGTTTTTCACATAAACCAAAAGCCCATCCTCCTGCAACTCTACCTGCAGCAAAGCCAAAACAGAGATCTCCCGTTGAGAAACAAACCTCCCGGACCTATCCACCAGCATCCATCTTCGGTCATACTGAAAACCCTTCTCCTCCACTTTGGCTTTCTCTAACCTAATCCCACCCAATGATTTGATCGGGTAAATAAAAATATCCTGTAGCATTAGATGATTCTTCATGCATTAAAAATAAAGGAATCCAATCAGGAAAAAGATTCCCTGCCTAGATTGGAGCACGAGGAAAGGAAAGAAATCCGAAAAAAGTATCCAATTCTCAGCTATTCGTAACACCAAAGAACCAAGCCAAGTCCAAGATAACCCTAAGGCGATCACACCAAGCCATTTGGATTTTTCATTATCCATCGATTTGAAAAACACTTCCATCAATTTTCAGATGCCCTAACTCACCTATAGGTTGCATGACAAGCCTTCATTCCTGACAGTTACGACATATTTTTTTCTTCGATGTGACAATTGGAGGAGACTGTCAAGGATCAACGGTCTCTATCCCTGACAAACTGACACCAAAAAGGTGAAAAACTTCAATGGCACACGCATTGAACAAGGGGGGATAGTATTCATTCTGAAAACACATAAAACTTATATAATCATGGGAAAAATTATAGGCATTGACTTGGGTACCACCAACTCCTGCGTAGCCGTAATGGAGGGTAACGAGCCTGTAGTCATCCAAAACAGCGAAGGAAGAAGAACCACTCCATCAATCGTGGCTTTTCTGGACAATGGAAACGGAGAGCGCAAGGTAGGCGATCCTGCTAAACGTCAGGCTATCACCAACCCAGCTAATACCATTTCCTCAGTAAAGAGATTCATGGGTAAGAAATTTTCAGAGGTCTCTGAAGAGAAAAAACATGCTTCTTACAAAGTAGAACAAGGTCCAAACGATACAGTAGCTGTAAAAATCGGGGACAGATCCTACACACCTCAAGAACTTTCTGCGATGATTCTTCAAAAAATGAAGAGCACTGCTGAGGATTTCTTGGGACAAACAGTGACTGAAGCGGTGATTACCGTACCGGCATACTTCAATGATGCAGAGCGTCAGGCTACGAAAGAAGCCGGACAAATCGCAGGTCTCGAAGTGAAGCGTATCATCAACGAGCCAACAGCAGCAGCTTTGGCCTACGGGATGGACAAGAAAAATCAGGACATGAAGATCGCTGTGTACGACCTTGGTGGTGGTACATTCGATATCTCTATCCTTGAGCTTGGCGACGGAGTATTTGAAGTAAAATCCACCAACGGTGACGTACACTTGGGTGGTGATGACTTTGACCAAGTAATCATCGACTGGCTGGCTTCCGAGTTCCAGGCAGAAGAGCAGATCGACTTGAGAAAAGACCCAATGGCCCTTCAGCGATTGAAAGAAGCTGCTGAAAAGGCAAAAATCGAACTTTCCAGCTCCGCATCCACAGAGATCAACCTTCCCTATATCACGGCAACTCAGACCGGACCAAAGCACTTGGTCAGAAATCTGAGCCGTGCCAAGTTTGAGCAGCTTTCTGAGACCTTGGTAAGAAGATCTATGGATCCATGCATTAAGGCATTGAAAGATGCAGGCATGACAGCGGCAGATATCGATGAAGTGATCTTGGTAGGTGGTTCTACCCGAATTCCAAAAATTCAGGAAGAAGTAGAAAAGTTCTTCGGAAAGAAACCTTCCAAAGGCGTTAACCCCGACGAAGTAGTAGCCATAGGCGCTGCCATCCAAGGTGGTGTATTAACAGGTGAGGTGAAAGACGTATTGCTGTTGGACGTGACTCCGCTTTCCTTGGGTATCGAAACTATGGGTGGCGTATTCACCAAGTTGATCGAAGCCAACACAACTATCCCAACCAAAAAGTCTGAGATTTTCTCTACAGCATCTGACAATCAGCCTGCTGTTGACTTGCACATTCTGCAGGGAGAAAGACCATTGGCAAAGGACAACAGATCCATTGGTAGATTCCAGCTTTCTGACATTCCACCAGCTCCAAGAGGCGTGCCTCAGATCGAAGTGACTTTTGATATCGATGCCAACGGTATCCTGAATGTGTCTGCAAAAGACAAGGGAACTGGTAAAGAGCAAAAAATCAAAATCGAAGCTTCTTCAGGACTTTCTCAAGATGACATCGAAAGAATGAAGCGCGAAGCGGAAGCAAATGCCGCTAGCGATAAGGCTGAAAAGGAAAAAATCGAAAAGCTAAACCAAGCTGATAGCTTGATTTTCCAGACCGATAAGCAGCTTAAAGAATATGGCGACAAGCTTTCAGACGGCAATAAGGCCACTATTAACTCTGCTCTTGAAGCTTTGAAATCCGCCCACGGATCTAAAAACATTGAGGGTATTGATGCTGCTATGGCAAATCTAAACAAGGCTTGGGAAGCTGCCTCCACTGAAATGTATAACGCGTCTCAAGGTGCAGGAGCACAGCCAGGACCAGATGCCGGTGCTAGCTCAAGTGCTGGGGATGGTGTTTCGGATGTAGACTACGAAGAAGTAAGCGAGGATAAAAAATAATCTTAAGCTAAACCAACTAGGACAGCATCTGTTGAAAGACAGATGCTGTTTATGTTTTTAGCTACGGCAATTAGGATGAATTGCTGAAATCGATAAACTTCAAAAAAGTAATATGCAACTAACTGCTGATAACAAATTGAAAAAGCTCATCGTGGTAGGTGACAGAGTATTGATCCGATTGAAAAAACCACATGAAAAAACGGATTCCGGACTTTATTTGCCTCCTGGGGTACAAGAAAAAGAAAAGGTACAGCAAGGATATATCATCAAAGCCGGACCGGGCTACCCCATACCCATGCCCGTAGAGGATCATGAACCTTGGATGGACTCAGATGAAAAAGTGAAGTATGTCCCCCTTCAGGCAAAGGAAGGTGACTTGGCAATTTTCCTGCTTTCCGGAGCCCATGAAGTGATGTATGAGGGGGAAAAATACTACATTGTCTCACAAGCGGCCATTCTGATGCTGGAGCGAGAACAAGATTTATAATAAAACAAAAAGCCCGATCAAATGTCAGACTGATCGGGCTTTTGAGTTTTAAATCGATATTAATGAATCCAAGTTTTTTTGGAAGTCATAGACTTTGGTTCTTGATATACAGCCTTTGAATCTACTTTTGGCTGAGTCTTATCCCAAGGATTGGAATTTTTAGCCTTTAGCCCTTGAGGGTTATCTATTTCTTCTCTGAATCCTACTTTAAATTTTCTAACGGGCTCCTCCATCCAAACTTCTGAATTCTTGGCTACCGGTCCTTGGAGAGTAGCAGGATTAGAATCATGAAGTATGGTAATTTTCGGGGTTCTCACTTTTCCGATTTGAGCATTTTTTGCTTTGGGACCGGTGATGAGTTGCTGCGAATAAGAGACCGTCGCAACCATTAAGGCGGCGAGTAGAAACGCTAACTTTTTCATTTCCTTACATTTGGGTTGTGCAAATATATACAGAAACGAAAACGTCTTTGTTTCAGAAATCAGATGTTTTTTTATTTTTTTCGACTTTTAAAAAAATTTTATTTGTATCATAAAAATAAAACAAAATAAAAAGTGGGTTTATAAATAAACCAATACTTACTGAGTAGCAATACTATTTAATGGAAATCTCTCAATTTTAAAGCTCAAACTCGAGCATTTATATAAAAAATGAAAAAACCGAGGTGAAAATCACCCCGGCTTAATTAACAATAGACCCTGTTTAATTTTTAGAAAGCAAAGACCGCGGCGAATAGAAATGAAGCCAAACCTTTACTTCCATTAAGATCTTTATTCACAAAAAACTCCTCTTTCATACTATCTATTCTAAGCTCAGGGATTAAAGTCAAGTTTCCTCCCACTTTGATATTTCCAGAAAGTGTTCCTGCAAATACACTTCCTTTACCTGCATCGTTTAATCCAACAACGCCTTCTAAGCCGGAATTGTAGACAGAGAAATATTCCCCTCTAAATCCTATTCCAAATTTCTCAGTAGGCTTAGCCTGTAGGTAACCAGCAAATCCATAAAAACCTGAACTCTCACCATCCAAATCCTGTATATCAGTACCAGTGAAGACCTCACCTGAAGAAGATGCATTATAGGTAGTATTTACTCCAGCATAAATCACATCAGTCAAGGAAAACCCGGTAGTTAAATCAATCTGAAACGTTTTTCCCAAAGACGTTTGATCAGGAATCAAAGACCCATTATTATTTAGTCTACCATCTTGATCTCCATAGACCACATTAAGATAGGTATTGCCCGCTTCGGTGGAATAACCCAATTGACCTCCTAAAGTATAGGTGCCATTCAAGTTGAATTCCGTCATATCGGTAGGGTTCATTACAGCAGCGAGAAGTGACCACTTGTCAGATAACTGGACATTTGCCTTTAGACCGGTATGTGAAAAGGGTCCATACGAGAACATGTAGGAAGTAGAATAATTGAAATTGGCTGTGGGAGAGATAACCTCGTATCCTAAAAAGGTATTAAAATTACCAAGAGTCAAGGTTACCTTATCAGATACATTCCAATAAACAAAAAGCTGATTAACCATTTGTGAGCTGCCAGCCATACCCCCGCTATAGAGTGGCGATCCGAATACAGCATCTTCACCTCTGGGTCCAAATACCAAATCCACAACAGCACCGACTTTCTTCCCTTCGTAAGTGGCAATGATATTGGCCATGCCCAATGAAAACCCAGGCAGATTTGCAAAGGAAGATGCAGGGGCCTGAAAACCATCCCCCTTATTGGGAGCATTCAAGTTGGATCTGAAATAGGCGTCAACTGACCCTGATAGAGTGAGAGTTCCCTCTTCTTTTTCAGCTTCTTCTTGAGCAAAAACTTCAGTTGAACTAATGACAATAAAGCATAGTATTAGTAGGAATATATTTTTCATTTTAATTTTGAGTGTTGGTGAATGATAGAGTTGACCAATAAGAACCCCGAACCGGTCGAAAGAGAGTCGCGTTTTTTTCTCCGGACGGGGTTCTTTTATTTCTTGTAAGGTTTATTTATTTATTCGTCGAATACAATGGTATATCCTCGGATACCATGCTCATGGGAGTCCAGTCCGTCTCGCTCATGATCTTCGGAAACTCGGATTCCGATGGTCTTTTTAAGAATATAGAAGATTACGAAAGCAGATGTGAATGCTGTCGCTCCGCAGATAGCCACACCAATTAATTGCGTAAGGAATGAATGATCAGGATTAGTGGAAAATATACCTACCGCAAGCGTACCCCAGACTCCACAGGTCAAGTGAACAGAAACTGCACCCACTACATCATCAAGCTTCAACTTATCAAGAAGTATAGAGGACACAACCACCAGAAAGCCCGCAATAAATCCAATCAGAATGGCTGCCCCAGGTGTAATCACATCCGCACCTGCAGTTATACCAACCAATCCTGCCAGGATTCCATTAAGCACCATTCCTAAATCAAGCCGCTTGAAAGCTACATAGGAGGTAAACAAAGCACCTATTGCACCTGCGCACGCTCCCAAAGAAGTGGTTACTAGAACAAGAGAAACCAATGCTGGATTAGCAGACAAAACTGATCCGCCATTAAATCCAAACCAACCTAACCAAAGTAAAAATGCTCCAATAACAGCCAATGGTACACTTACCGCTGGCTTGTTGACGGTCTGACCATTTACATACTTTCCGATTCGAGGACCAACCAAAATTACTCCTGCGAGAGCCCCCCAACCTCCTACCGAATGCACAAGTGTACTTCCGGCAAAATCATAGAAGCCCATGGCTTTTAATGCACCTCCACCCCACTGCCAACTTCCAATCAGAGGATATACAATACCCACAAAAATCAAAGTAAAGATTAAGTAAGCCCAAAGCTTAACTCTTTCTGCAATAGCCCCGGACACAATTGTAGCGGCTGTGGCGGCAAACATCGCTTGGAAAAGAAAGTCAGTCCAGTAAGTATAACCACCTGCTGCATAGCCAGCTGAAACGTCAGCGCTAGCAGGGGAGAACCAGAATAAATTCCAACCTTCCACATTAAAGCTAAACCATCCCGGAGATTCAAATCCGGGATACATCAAGTAAAAACCAACCATTGCATAGGTTAGAATTCCGATAACCGGCGTAATCGTGTTTTTAAACAGGATGTTGACGGTGTTTTTTGCCTGACCAAAACCAGTCTCTACGGTGGCAAATCCAAGGTGCATAATGAACACGAGCGCCGTACAAAGCATCATCCAGACGTTGTTGGTCGTGAACAGATTTTCTGCCAAGGCGGTCGAGACCTCCACAGGCACAGCCAGATCATTGGCTAACAGGGTTGTGAAATAGTTCATAGGTTTGAAAATTGATGGTTTCTTTCTTTTAACGCTTCTTATAAAATTCATAAGAAGAATTAATCGAATGTAATTAGATAATTGATTAAAAAACAAACCTACTTTTAAAAATATTTCAAACTTTATTGATTTTAAATATATTTTTTAAACCATTTTTTTCATTTTTTTCAATTTTTCATCATTAATAAGTGTTTTTTTAAACCGTGATGAATCAAATAATCAAAAATGGAACTATTCAGAAAATTCTTTGAAATCGATTACGAAAAGGCCTTTTCCATAAATTCAATAAGAATTTTATAATTACAAAAATTTTTATTTCCCTTTTTACTCGAAAACAAAATTTTATTAATTATTTACCCAATTACAAAAACAATAATTTTTCGAGCTTTCAATTATTTTTTAAACCGAATCAAAAAGATTACACGGATTTTTTAGAAAACAGGGACTGAAAAAAGCCCTAAAAATCAAAAAGCCCTGATTTCTCAGGGCTTTTTAATGAATAAAAACCACTTAGACTTGTTTTCTTGCAAAATCCTTGGCAAAGTAGGTAAGCATTATCTTTGCTCCTGCCCTTTTAATAGAAAGCAAAACCTCATTCATGGACCGATCATAATCCAACCAACCTTTTTCGGCTGCTGCTTTAATCATACTATACTCTCCTGATACATTATATGCTGCAATAGGAAGTGGATAATTGTCACTCAGTTGCTTAATTATATCCAAATAACTCAAGGCCGGCTTCACCATTAAAAAATCTGCACCTTCTTCCATATCCAAATCCGCTTCGATCAAGGCTTCTTTGGAATTAGCTGGATTCATTTGGTAAGTCTTCTTATCTCCAAATTTTGGAGCAGAATCCAACGCATCTCGGAATGGACCATAAAAAGCACTGGCATATTTGGCAGTGTAAGACATAATGGAAGTATCCGTAAATCCATTATCATCCAACAGATTTCGGATGTAGCCCACACGACCGTCCATCATATCAGACGGCCCCAAGATATCTACTCCCGCATCCGCTTGCGCCAGCGACATTCTTCCAAGAATCTGCAGCGTCTCATCGTTGAGGATTTTTCCATCTTTCACCAATCCATCATGCCCATCACTGCTGTAAGGATCCATCGCCACATCAGACATGAGACATATCTCCGGGAAGTTTTTTTTGATCTCTCTGAGTGCTCTCAGGTAAAAAGTTTCAGGATTATAGCTTTCCGTTGCTATTGCATTTTTTAAAGACTCAGGATATGCCGGAAATACATCAAAGGAATAAATTCCAAGTTTTAAGCATTCCTCAATTTCTTTAAGCATCAAATCAATCGAAAATCGGTAAATACCCGGCATGGATGCTACCTCAATTTGTTTTTTTTGCCCATCCACGAGAAACAATGGAAAAATCAAGTCTTTGACAGTGACTTGGGTCTCTTCGACCAGATTGCGGACTGCTTCAGATTTACGATTTCTTCTAGGTCTCCTTTGCATAACTTGAATAAATGTGCACAAAGGTAACTTATCACTTTTACATAGCTTGAAAAGAGTCTCATAAAAAAAGGCGTTCCGATTTGGGAACGCCTTGATGGAATTACACGCCAATAAGAATTAGAAATTCACCTGAGCCTGAAGTCTGAGGAGGCTACCTTTTTGCCTGTTTGTTGGATCAGCTGAATTTTCAAAGGTTCTATCGGAAATGGTGTACATGGTCACCAATTCGAAATTTCTGTTGAATTGCCACTCTACACCTAATTCAAATTCTTTCACTCTGTGACGGGTTGCATCGATTTCAAATTTCTTTCCTCCTTTATAATAATGATACCTGACAAAAGGAATGAACACTTTGGAATTGGTTTTTACCATATAGTTTGCCAAGACATAACCTCCGTCAAGCGGTGCGTCTAAGATGGTATTGGTTTGGGGATCATACTCCGGCCCTCTTCCCCAATTGTATTCTGCCTGTATCCCAAAAGGCTGTGGATAAATGACAAACGTAGGCCCATAGCGTAACTCTTGAAATTCACTTTGGCTTGGACTCAATTTGGAACTTTTATTCACCATGTATTTCCCTGTGTATCCCTGAAACGATCCTTCAATAATCTGACCAGAGGGTAACTCAAAGGGATAAGTAAGCCTCGCCACCACATTTACGTTTTTGTTTCTGTCCAGTGCATTCGGCCCCTGTCCATTATAAACTCCTAATCCAAAAACCCCATAATCTCCAGATCCTTTAAGCCCAGAGGACACTAAGTAACTAAAGCGCTTTCTGATCTCCTTGGGGGCATAATAGAAAAAGACTCCCGTCTCACGCTCATTTGGCAGCGCGGAATTCATCCCATCATGGCGATCTAGCGGTAATCTGTTTTGACTGGATTGCATATTCTCAAAGCCAAAAGGCACTTTGGACTGACCTATCCTTACCCTAAATTCATTGTCAGCATCCAATCCCAAATCAAAATATGCATCCCTGATCTGAACCAAATTGGAACCTCCTGATGCAAAATCGGGCTGGATATACATGAATACTCTAGGATGGATCTGACCAGAGAATATCATCCGAATCCGACGGAAAAAGAATCCTCCCCCATCTCCTCCCCAGCTGCGGTCGCATTGATCGCACTTTAGGTCGGGATTGGTTTCAATCAGTCCATTGTACCGCAATTGGGCATAACCCCTCAACTGGATTTTTTCATACCAGGCATTCTGAACCTTAGGCTCAGGTTTTTCATGGAGCAGCGAGTCATTTTGAGCCCCCCTTGCAAAAGAGCTCAAAATAACCAAGGCGAAAGTCACCAAGGCCGCCGCGAAACGGATTCGCATACGAGAAGAATTTTAATTAGTAATTGTACAGCGGTGCAAAGTTGAATCCGCCAAGTTGCTAGAAAATGAATCCAGCGTTATGAATTTGTTACAAAAACGAAATCATTAGATTGATTTCTATATTCGATCAATTGAAATAATGCCCAAAGAATGTTTTTGAATACTTTCTGATATTAAGCCAATGTTAATTGATCTAACTCATGTTAAAAAATCTTGAACCTAATGTTAAGCTCCCCGCCTATTCAAACAAAGAGTCAATTTTGTTAACATCAAGACCTAAATAGTCCTTTATATACAAGTCACATTCAGGCAATTGATCAACTGAATGAGAGGATAGCACTCCTACGACTTTCATGCCTGCATTTTTGGCGGCAGAAACACCTGAAAATGAGTCCTCAAATACGAGGCATTGGGCTGGAGAAAGGGAAAGATTTGCAGCAGTTTTAAGATAGACCTCAGGATCAGGCTTGTGTTTGGTCACATGCTCACTTGCTAAGGCAGATTCCAGGTGTGGAAATAAATCTAATTTACCTCCAATCAATTCTAAATTGGCAAAAGGGGCAGAAGTGGCGACTCCGGTTTTAAAACCTTCTTTTCTAAGGCAATGAAAAAAATCCAAAAAACCAGGAATTGGATCTACGTATGGTTGATAGATTTCCCTAAACAGACTTTCCTTCTCAAACTCGAGATCAAGTAATTCTTGCCCCATTATCTTTCTTCCAAGAAAATGGCTGAGAATATACCCATTGTTTTTCCCATACATATGAAGTTGAAATTGCTCTTCCGTGGGAAATACGCCCCTTTTTTCGAAGAAAATCTTGAATGCTTGAGAGTGAAATGGATTGGTGTGACAGATCACTCCATCCATATCGAAAATGACCGCTTTGGACATAGTTTAAAGTGGGAATAATGAATTATTCACTGGAAGGAAAACTTCAAAGAAAATTCAACTTGTGGCAATCTGATTACTTGTTGAAAGAGGATATGACCTTTTCTATAATGTCACAGCATTCGTGAAGCTGCTCTTCAGTCATTACTAATGGTGGCGCAAATCGAATGATATTTCCATGAGTCGGTTTTGCCAAAAGTCCATTTTCAGCAAGTTTGACACAAATATCCCAAGCCGTAGAACTTTCTGGGGTATCGTTAATGACCACGGCATTGAGTAAGCCCTTTCCTCGCACCAATTTGGCAATAGGATAGGTATCAACTACTTTTTGCATCCGATCTCTAAAAATCTCTCCCAATCGACGGGCATTTTGAGCCAATTTCTCATCCCGGACTACCTCCAAAGCCGTCATGGCAACTGCTGCGCCTAGTGGATTACCTCCAAAAGTAGACCCATGCTGACCAGGCTTGATAACTTCCATGACCGATCTGTCAGCCAAAACAGCTGATACCGGATAAAAGCCTCCAGATAAGGCTTTTCCCAGAATCAAAATATCAGGCTTGGTGTAAGTTTCCTGTTTTTCGCAGTGACCTTCGCAGGAGCAGTTACCACAGACTGCAAGAAGGGATCCTGTCCGCGCAATGCCTGTTTGAATTTCGTCAGCAATGAATAGAACACTTTTAGTGGAACAAGCTTCTTTTGCTCTCTGAATATAATCTTCAGAAGGAGTATAAACTCCAGCTTCACCCTGAATTGGCTCAACTAAGAATCCTACAACGCCTTCGATTTCCAGAGCTTTTTCTAAGGCAGGAATGTCATTATAAGGAATTCGAATAAACCCCTCTGTAAATGGCCCAAAGCTTTTTCTTGCATTGGCATCATTGGAGAAGGATATAATAGTAGTGGTGCGACCGTGAAAATTATTTTCGGCTACTATAATCTTGGCTGAGTTTTCAGCAACTCCCTTTTTCTCATAACCCCACTTTCGAGCCAGTTTCAACGCAGTCTCCACTCCTTCCGCACCTGTATTCATAGGCAGCACCATATCGAACCCGAAGTACTCGGTAATATACTTTTCAAATGGCCCAAGCTTGTCATTATAAAAAGCCCGCGAAGTCAGGGTAAGTGTTCCTACCTGCTCAATCATTGCCTCTTTGATTCGAGGATGGCAATGACCTTGATTGACTGCCGAATAAGCAGACAGGAAATCAAAGTATCTTTTTCCCTCTACATCCCAAAGAAAAACACCTTCCCCTCGGGAAAGCACTACAGGCAGCGGATGGTAGTTGTGTGCTCCATAGTGATCTTCCAGCGCGATGGCCTGTTGGCTTGAGGTAATTCGTTCCATGATTTGATTACTTTTGTGGGATGATTCAAAGTCGAATCAAGCCCAAATATAGGAAATGCCTCTTGGCCAAGCCATGAAACAAGAAAAGAAGACTCTGCCAACACTGACTCCAGAAGACTACTACATCAATGAGCAGGGGCTAATGGTGTTCACGGCAAAATATCATCTTAAACGTGGGTATTGTTGTGGAAGCGGATGCAAGCATTGTCCTTATCCAAAGACGTAAATCACATGGGAATATTTTTAAAATGCTTTGTTGTTAATTCCCAAAAAGTTCCGATATTTGCAGACTCATTACAGAAACGCATACCAATTACGATACATAATCATGGCAAAAGTTTGTGACATTACCGGAAAAAGACCTCGAGTAGGTAACAACGTGTCCCATGCAAACAACAAGACTAAGCGTAGATTTTACCCAAATCTTCACAAGAAGAATTTCTACGTTCCTGAGGAAGACGCATGGATCACTTTGAAAGTGTGCTCTAAGGCATTGAAGACAATCAATAAGAAAGGTATCTCTGCCGTTTTGAAAGAAGCGCAGGATAAAGGCATGATTGTAATCAGATAATCAAAGTCACAGTCCCTAAATCAACACAGAGATGGCTAAGAAAGGAAACAGAGTACAAGTGATTATGGAATGCACCGAGCATAAAAACTCCGGCATGCCAGGTACTTCAAGATACATCACCACCAAAAACAGAAAAAATACTACTGAAAGATTGGAATTGAAGAAATTCAATCCGATTCTTAAGAGAGTAACTGTTCATAAAGAAATTAAATAATTTTAGCTCGGGAATTTATCCCTTAAACTTAAAAAGCAATGGCTAAGAAAGTTGTAGCAACCCTAAAAAAAGAAGGTGGCGTGTCTTACGCCAAAGTAATTCGTGCCGTAAAGTCTGATAAGACAGGTGCATATACCTTCAAAGAAGAAATGGTTCCTTCTACCTCAGTACAGGACGCATTGAAAAAATAATTTGCCTCGTGCATCGTAATGCATATAAGGTCCCTCTGAATCAAATCAGCAGGGACTTTTTCATTATATTCCACTTTTAATTCAATTTAATCCAATGGGAATCTTTGGTTTCTTTTCAAAAGAGAAAAAAGAAAGTCTTGATCAAGGCCTGCAAAAGACCAATGAGTCAATTTTCTCCAAACTGAGCAAAGCTGTAGTAGGCAAATCAAAAGTTGACGAGGATGTACTGGACGAACTGGAAGAAATCCTCATCACCTCAGATGTAGGAGTAGATACCACCATTAAAGTCATCAGGAGAATTGAAGAGCGAGTAGCAAAGGATAAGTATCTAAATGCAGCTGAATTGGACACGATTCTTCGAGAGGAAATCGCATCCCTTTTAGAAGAAAATAATTCACAGGATCTTCTGGATTTTGATATTCCCGCCGAGAAAAAACCCTATGTCATCATGGTCGTAGGCGTAAATGGTGTAGGCAAAACCACCACCATCGGCAAGCTGGCTAACCTTTTTAAAAGTGCTGGTAAAAATGTCATTTTGGGTGCAGCTGATACCTTTCGCGCGGCGGCAGTAGATCAGTTGATTCTTTGGGGCAACCGAGTAGGCGTACCTGTTGTCTCCCATGGCATGAATACCGACCCAGCTTCTGTCGCATTTGATGCCGTCAAGCAAGGCGTGGATACCGGGGCCGATGTGGTCATTGTCGATACAGCAGGGCGACTACATACCAAAGTCAACCTGATGAATGAGCTGAGTAAAATCAAACGGGTAATGCAAAAATTCATACCTGATGCTCCCCACGAAATTATGCTTGTCCTGGATGGTTCTACTGGCCAAAACGCATTTATTCAAGCTCAGGAATTTACCAAAGCCACAGAAGTCACCTCTCTCGCTATCACCAAACTAGACGGAACTGCTAAAGGAGGAGTAGTGATCGGAATATCTGATCAATTTAAAATCCCTGTCAAATACATTGGGGTAGGGGAAAAAATGACTGACTTGCAGATCTTCAACCGTAAAGAATTTGTGGATTCCCTTTTCAAAAAGAAGTAAATCCAACCCGCCACCTACTTATCCTCCGCAAAATCGGAGGATTTTTTTTTGCCAAAATTTGAACCTTGAATTTATATTCACGTAATTCACAATGATATCATTTTAACATCATTTTAATTATGGAAAAAGTCATCAAACCTTCATCTGGTTATTTTATGCTTTTCATGGCCTTGGCCGCGATAGCTGGTTCTGTTTACAGTTTTACTCTGGGGCTCCCCTATGGTATCATAGGAGGTATAGTATTTCTGATTGCATTGATTTGCTTAGCAGGATTCTTCATCGTTGATCCCAATAAAGCAATGGTTCTCTTGTTATTTGGGGAATATAAAGGCACTGTAAAGGCAAATGGTTTCTTTTGGGTCAATCCTTTTATGACCAAAAAGAAGATTTCCCTGCGTGTCCGAAACTTTGAGAACAAGCCCCTCAAAGTCAATGACAAGATCGGTAATCCTGTCATGATCGGAACCATTGTGGTCTGGCAAGTCGAGGACACTTTCAAAACTACCTTTGATGTAGAAGACTATGAGAACTTCGTACATCTTCAGACAGATGCTGCCGTGAGAAAAATGGCCGGCCTCTATTGCTATGACAATTTTGACGATGATCATACTGAAGTAACCTTAAGGTCAGGCGTGGAAGAGGTCAATCATTCCCTTGAAAAAGAAATCGCAGAAAGATTGCTACAAGCAGGAATCAAAGTGATTGAAGCAAGAATATCCAATTTAGCCTATGCTTCTGAAATTGCCTCGGCAATGCTCCAGCGTCAGCAGGCTACCGCAATCGTAGCTGCAAGGCAAAAAATAGTAGAAGGAGCGGTAGGCATGGTTGAAATGGCACTTGCAGACTTAAAAATGAAAGACATCATCGAGTTTGACGAGGAAAAGAAGGCTGCAATGGTTTCAAATTTAATGGTGGTACTTTGTTCAGACAGAAGTGCAAGTCCAGTACTAAATGTAGGTACCCTAAACCAATAAGAAAATGGTGGTCAATGAAACGCAAAGTTTCCGGGGAACGATCCTAATGTATAGTATCATTCTACTGGAACTCCCGACGCTTGTATTGATCAGCACCCTTTATTTCACAGGAAAGCTGGGCGACGATGGATGGATCGCCCTGCTTACTGTGGGTACACTCATTCCTTTTACTTTTTTCCTGCTGATGAATATCACCCTTCAAACCCGAATGGATGATGCTTGCTTCAAGTACAAAAGCGGCCCTTTTCATCGTTCTTGGAGAACCCTAAACAAAGAAGACATCAACACCATTTCAGTCAATAAAAAGGATGGATTCTTCGATTATGGGGGTGTTGGAATGAGAATTTCCGGAAAAACAAAAGCTTACATTTTCTTAGCTGACCATGTCATTGAAATAGAAACTAAGGACAAGACATTAGTCTTCAGCACAACAAAACCTAAGGAATTTGAAGAAATGATTGAGACTTGGAATTCCACAAAAAATTAATCCAATGGCAAATTTCATATTTCAAGAAACTCAGCGCTTTCGGCAATTTTGGATTTGGACAATTTTGATATTGGCCAGCGGGATTGTAGTTGGAAGTGCTATACTTTCCTCTGCAGAAAAATTAGATTGGGAGCTTGCTATACCATTGGGGATCATAGGCCTAATATCTGTTCTTCTTTTTAAGTTAGAACTCAAGACTCGGATAGATCAGGATAGTTTGTGCTTTAGTTATTTTCCTTTTATCAAAGAAAGAAAATATCGCATTAAAGAGATTGCCTCGATGGAATTGATAGAATACAATGGACTTTTGGAATATGGGGGCTGGGGGATCAAGTGGAATGGAAACTCATGGTCCTATACGACCGGTGGTAAATATGGAATACTGGTAAAAACACCCAATAAAAAATTTTTATTGGGCACTCAAAAACCCCAGGAAGCTAAAGCCGCAGTTGCTCAATTCAATGAATTTAAACTTCAATCTCATGGCAGCTAAAAAACCCTTTGCATTACGGCTGGATGAGAAAATGATGAAAGCTGTTGAAAAATGGGCAGAAGACGAGTTCCGAAGTACCAATGGGCAACTGGAATGGATCATCCGAGAAGCTTTGAAAAAGGCAGGCAGGCTCCCAAAATCAAATGAAGGCGAGCCCGAATAAAATCCTCACACGTCCTCAATAAAAATCCCTTCCTTCCCAGCTCTATTTGGTAAATTGCAAGTCAATTTCTTCTGCATGAAACCGATTATCAGCTTTGTCATCCGATATATCCCCAGGCCTATTCTCCAAACTGTGAGCCCACTTGTGATGAAGGTCCTTTCCCAGTTGAACAAAGGAAATGAGGTAGAATGTCCGGTATGCGCCAGTCAATACAAGAAATTCTTGCCTTATGGAAGAATTGCACGGGAAAACGCCCTTTGTCCTAATTGCTTGGCTTTGGAAAGACATCGACTGATGTGGCTTTATTTGAAAAAGCAAACCGATTTTTTCTCAGCCCCTCTTAAAGTCCTCCATATAGCACCTGAACATTGCTTTATCGATAGATTTGAAGGTTTGTCCAATCTTGAATACATCACAGCAGATATCGAATCTCCATTGGCCAAAGTAAAAATGGATGTTCACTCTATCCCTTTTCCTGACAATAGCTTTGATGTAATTTTTTGCAATCATGTACTTGAGCATGTAGAGGATGATTTACTTGCTGGCTCTGAATTCAACCGGGTTTTGAAACCAAGCGGATGGGGTATTTTACAATCTCCTGTGTACCCTTTGGAAAAAACCTTGGAAGACAAATCCATCACTGATCCTGCAGAAAGAGAGCGATTATTTGGCCAAAGAGATCATGTGCGCAAGTTTGGTAAAGACTATGCTGAAAGATTGCGGAAATCAGGTTTGAAAATAGAAGAAAATCAATTTGTGAAGCAGATTAACTCTGATCTGATTACAAAATATGCCCTGCCAAAAGATGAAATAATCTTTGTTTGTAGAAAAGGCGCTTAATTTTCAAATCCCTTCCTTACAAGCTCCACTACCAGACCAGCCCCATATCCACACAATTGGATTAATGAGGTAAGTAAAGCTAATTCGCCGACTAAAATTGACTGATTCTTTAAACTTGCTGAAACCACAATAAGAGCAGCCCAAACAAAAAGAATAAGCAAATGGGGAATCAGAAGAAACTTGAAAAACGCAGCATTGACCACAATCGAAATCAGAAAAATGAGAAAGAAAGTGGGAAGTAGGTGTACTAGCTTGATGGCTTCCGGATGAAACCGCGAAACATTTACCCGATTCCTTCCAAAGGAAAATGCCTGCTTGGCAAATGACCAAAGTGTGTTTTTTCTTTTATGGTAGACAAACGCTTCTTCTACCAATTCCAGCTTAAATCCCGACTTTTTGATTCGAATACTCCACTCGATATCCTCACCTCTATTGGGATCCACAAAACCTCCAATCTTCTCAAAGACTCTCCTGGAAACCCCCATATTAAATCCCCTAGCCTGATATTTGGAGGGATCTTTAAGTTTGCCTCGAATCCCTCCTGTAGTCCAAAAGGAAGTCATGGCAAAGTCCATTGCTTTTTGGAGAATTGAAAAATCAGAAGCCGCTGCATCAGGTCCTCCAAAAGCATCCAAATTTCTGGAAACTATGGCTTTTTGAAGTACCTCCAGGTAACATGATGGCAAAATAACATCTGAGTCAAGAATAATAAAAAAATGCCCTTTGGCGAGTTTCATGCCATTATTTCTAGCAAAACCCTGACCTGTATTTTCCTGTACTAAATATTGAAGATTTAATCGATCTCTAAAAGAATCTACAACCTGATCGGATTTAATATCCGATCCGTCCTCTATGACCACAACTTCAAAGCCGCAGAATGTCTGTTGAGTTAAACTTTGAAGTAATTCAAAAAGCTCACTAGGCCTATTGAAAACTGGAATGATAACAGAAAAAAACATCAGAAATCAAAATTGATCTCTTCATCAATTTTATATTCAGCTTCTTTGGCTTGATTGGAGGTCATCAGCTCCGCAATGAAACCTGTTACAAAAAGTTGAACCCCAATAATAATCGCAACCAGGGCTAGGAAAAACAAGGGTTGGTCTACTACTTCACGAACTTTAAAACCTTGACTTAAACCATAAATTTTTTCCAAAATCAACCAGAATGTAATGATAAAGCCAGTCAAAAACGAAAGGGTACCCAATAGCCCAAAAAAGTGCATGGGTTTCTTTTTATATCGATGTACAAAAGAAACGGAAATAAGATCTAGAAATCCATTAAGGAATCGCTCCAGACCAAATTTGGAATATCCATACTTTCTGGCTTGATGCAGCACCACTTTCTCTCCAATTTTTGGAAATCCATTCCATTTGGCTAATAGAGGAATGTATCGATGCATTTCACCATAGACATGAATGTTTTTGACTACTTTATTTCGATACGCCTTTAGACCACAGTTGAAATCGTGAAGTTGTATTCCAGAGATCCAACGTGTAACCCCATTAAAAAATTTGGAAGGTATTGTCTTAGAAATAGGATCATGTCGTTCCTTTTTCCATCCTGAGACTACGTCGAGTCCACCAGTAATCATCGCATACAATCCGGGAATTTCATCAGGACTATCTTGTAAATCAGCGTCCATGGTAATGACTACCTCTCCCACAGCCTTCTTAAAACCAGCGTCCAAAGCTGCGGATTTACCATAATTACGGGTGAAGTTCAGCCCTTTAAGATGGGAATTCGATTCGGAAAGATTTTGGATAATTTCCCATGATTTATCCGTACTTCCGTCATTAATAAGAATTACCTCATAAGAAAAGCCGTGTGCATTCATCACACGGCTAATCCAATGAGTTAATTCAGGTAAGGATTCTTCCTCGTTGAAAACAGGGACAACAACGGAAATTTGAGTTGACATTAGTAGTTAAATTCTTCTTTCTTTTGATTAATTGCCGCTACAATCAATCCTATGATTAATGCCCCTAAAATTACACTAAAGAATACAGATCCTGCAAAAAACTCAGGTGTTTGAAAGAATTTCATGAATTCTGGAAGTTGGTCTGGGGAAGTTGTTGGCCCTCCCAAACGCTCTTGCGCTTCCATTTGCGCTTCAATTATTCTTTGGACATAGTTAAGATCAATAAATTTTATATATACATAAAACCCAACTGCTCTAATTAAACCACCAATAAGTCCTATCATCATATTCAAACCAAAGCCTTTTCCAAGAGTGATTTGATCTTCGTTATTCTCTTTATATTCCTTAATAGCAAAGGAATAAATTCCAAAAGCCAAACCAGCTGTAAATAACCAACTCAATATACCAACAACTAAATTACCTCCTCCCTGAATGCCAAGCATAGAAGTAAGAAAAACATAAATCACACCTATGAGGCCATAAATCAATCCCCACTTTTTAAATACTTCTGAAAACAAGTTTGTCTTTTCCATAAAAGATTAATTAGGGTTTCTTCTTAAAATTATTGAAATAATGATACTGAAAAACATTCCAGGAATAATTTTCCAAATCCCATCGTTAAGTGCGACATCCCAAGCAGACATTTCCTGAAGGCTGAGTTTTGTAGCTTCAAAAGATGGCAAACCCACTTGAGAGACAATCACATCTTTATTTTGATCTAAAACCGCCCATTTTGTCTCTTGAATACTGGCAAATAAATCAGGAACACCTAAAAGAATACTCCAAATACCAAAAGCGGAAAGCAATCCAATCAAAATATAGGTCACAAAGCCAATGGTCATTCCTTCGGCAAAGGATAAAAATCCATGATTGGTATAATCTTTAAAAAATTTGATGCCTAAAAAAAGAGCAACTGGAGTTACCAAGTAACCGAAAACCAAATTCAGATTAGTCGGATCAGGATAAATCAAAGAAAGAATAAAGAATGAAAGAATGCTAAGGACTCCTCCCAGAGTGCCGAATTGATAGGCTGTCTTGAGGTATTTATACATCTATTTTTTGGAATTGGCCCTTTTGAATAACATACTTCACCTTTCCTTTTAGTCTATTTCCAAACCATGGATGATTAGCTGAAAGCGATTTATTAGTTATCTCATTGTACTCCCATTCTTCATTTGGGTTAAATATTGTCCAAGAATCAGAAATAGAACCTATAATCTTTCGGGGACCAGAAGTAACTTTTTCTATCAACAATTCCCAACCAAGCTCTTCTGATAATTTAACCATAGCAGGCAAAAACGATTGCAGACCAGCCATTCCAAAAGAAGCTAGGTCGAACTCAGCAAATTTAGAATCAAAGTCTTGAGGTTGATGATTTGATACCAAAGCATCAATTGTGCCGTCCTTCAGTCCTTCAATTAAGGCTACTCGATCATACTCGCTTCTAAAGGGAGGCTTAACCTTGAGATTTGTATCAAAAGTTATAAGATCTTCATCATTAAAGATCAATTGATAAATAGAGACATCTGAAGTTACCTGAAGCCCTTCTTTTTTTGCTTGCCTGATTAAATCAACACCTTTGGCAGTACTTAGTGTTTGAAAATGGACTTTCCCACCAGTATATCTGATAATCTCCAAATTTCTTTGAATAGCTACATCTTCAGCAAGGTTGGGAATTCCTTTCATCCCTAGTTTAGTAGAAACCAATCCTTCATGCATTTGGCCAAAAATGCTAAGCAAAGGATCATAAGCATGATCAAAGAGGACACCATTAAATTTCTGAAGGTATTGAAGGATTTTCATGTACCTATCGGAGTTTGAAAGAGGCTTTGCCCCGTCACCGAAGACTGTCAATCCAGCCTGAAAATGCATATCAAGCATTTCGGTAAGATCTTCTCCTTCAGTTTTTTTTGTAACCGCACCCATTACAATGAGATTGGGTAGAAATTTCCTTGACCTATTTAAAATAAATTCAGCTTCATTTTTAGACTGAATGACAGGATCGGTATTTGGCATGACAACCGCAGTTGAAAAACCACTAACCAAAAGAGATTCACATAAAGAAGCTATGGTTTCCCGATATTCTTGGCCAGGCTCTCCAAAACCAGTCCGCAAATCAATCCAACCAGGAGAACCTATAAGACCCGTACAATCGATGATCTCTTCAAATGAAGGCTCCTTTTGGGTAAGATCTATTGCACGTAAGGAAGACCCGTCAAAAAAATAATTAGCCAATGGTTGAATTTTGCCATCATGGATCAATTGAAGGTTCTGAAGAAGAATAGCCATTAGATTTTACTTTGGTGCAAAACTGCAATAATATTCCTTAAAATGAAATGAAGAATGGAAAACCAATACACACTTTAAAATTTGCGTCAAAATGAAGGCCCAACGCCAAGGAATAGAATAAAATGAAAAAAGGTTTAATAAAAACGAAAAAAGCCTTCAGGTATGAACTGAAGGCTTTTGGTTAGAATGTGGCGGCGACCTACTCTCCCGGGAGTAACCCCAGTACCATCGGCGCTGCAGGGCTTAACTTCTCTGTTCGGGATGGGAAGAGGTGGGACCCCTGCGCTAGGCCGCCTAAATTGGAAGACTCAA
>NZ_JBHSKS010000013.1:0-88417 GCF_042657405.1 Algoriphagus aquatilis | reverse complement strand
GAATGATGCAGAACTACCTGGATGAGTTTTGCTACAAGCTCAACAGAAGATACTTTGGTCAAAAACTGTTTGACCGACTCATCATTGCTTCGGTTTACCCATACTGGTATGATTGCGGATAATCATATTAATGTATATTCTTTCATCAAGTATAGCGATTGCAGGATCATATTTAAATGTATTCCCCCAATATGCTTTACTGTATAAGTTGGAAAATTCTCCAAAAAAATTGACTTTTTTAGATAATAAATCAATTTTAACAACGGAGGGAAAGCCTGAGAAATCGGCTAGTCGATTTGTTAGCCCAGAGGATAAGTAGACTGTTTGATTAATATATTGAATAGGGCGAATGCTATTTGGGAATGGAGCTGGCATCACCTCTGGATCTATATAATTTGAAACCCTAAAGCTATTCAATAAACTTGATGAATCATTTAGAAGAAATAATACCCCATTTTGGAAGTTATATATCAATAGAGAATCCTTAGAAATATTGTAATGACTAGATAGAAATCCTAATTCTCCAACCCCGTAAGGACCTTCAATTTGAAATTCTTGTATGTGAAAAAGTGTTTCATCATCGTAATTATATACAATTAATTTATTTTCATTAGGAACGAGAAAAGAAAGGTATTTTTCAGAATCTTTAAAGAATTGTAAGGAATAGATTTTTCCAGAAAAAAAATTTTCGGTTGGAAATTGCTTTATTTTTGAAGCAACAAAAAGGTAATCTTTAGGATTTGAATAATCATTAAAATAATTATTGAAATTTGAATCACAACCTAGTAATCCAAGAAAAAAAAATAAAAATAGCTTTTTCATAGACTTAACACAATGTAGGGAATCTAAATATATTAGATTCCCTATGTAATATACGTTTTCCATTAATCCCCGGAGCCTGGGCCTTGTCCAGTCTCATAACATGCAGTACCACTACCAAACGTAAAACACATATCTCCATTGCCACTAGACAATGCTCTACAATAATTAACATTTAATGCTGGATTTGACGAGATAATGCAAAAATATGTTGCACCAAAAGAAACAAAGAGTGAGGAAATAAAGAATATCCCCAATAGCAGTATTTTTTTCATAAAGGTAAAATTATATAACCCCCTTTCACACCATGTAGGGCGAGGTTTTTATCCCTAAAAATCCAGACCTGCGCGCCGACCTTGATCTTTCGTTGACTAATCTATCCCCCCCTCTTATAAATGCAAGTCTAGTTTGAAAATATTTCTTCATTTTTAGTTAATCGATTGATTCTCAGAAATAAATTTTTTAGTTAGTGCCGCTAACAAGCAATAAATCAGGCTACTAGCCTATTCCCCCAAAGAAATCACATCTCCCGAGACCGCTTCCTTTTCCATCAGTTCGGGAGCATCGGGTATCCATAGACCTTGTGAAAAGACAAAGGCATGGGAAGGATCGTACTTTCCTTTTTCCAACGAATAATTTCCCAAAACCTCCAGCTTTTCATTCAGGACAGTCAGGTAAAGCTGCCTGTTCCTGAGCAAGAAGGTGTAGTGATCCTCTCCTACAGGCGCCTCTTTCCCCAGAGCCTCTTGGGAGATCCGATAATAGACCTGTCGATAGGGATCGTAGAGGAGCTTGAGGTAATTGGGCGAAGTCAGCACCCAATTTTGAAAATAGGCTTGATCCCAAGAATCCCGCATAGTCTGAGGCTCGGCAGATTGCTTCCCTTCAAAGGAAGAAATGGGAACTTCGCGCTGCTCAGCAGTCTCAAAAGAATAGCTAGAGATCGTCGGAGAAATGGAGTAAATAAATACAAAACCACTTTGCTCGACAGCCACCGAGGGAAAGGTGGTGTAATCAAGCGCAACGCCATCAAACTCAGCAGGATGATAGACTGATAAGGAGGTCCAGGTTTTTGTCTCCAAAGAATAGCTTGCAAAAATCCGCTTCTTGGCCGCATCGGCTTTGGCAAAATAGAACAACACGCTTTTCTGATTCGGAAGGTACACTAAGCTACTAGCAATCGGCTCAT
This sequence comes from Algoriphagus aquatilis, assembly GCF_042657405.1. Taxonomy (NCBI): domain Bacteria; kingdom Pseudomonadati; phylum Bacteroidota; class Cytophagia; order Cytophagales; family Cyclobacteriaceae; genus Algoriphagus; species Algoriphagus aquatilis. The sequence continues at coordinate 86,409 of NZ_JBHSKS010000013.1, read as the reverse complement.
AAGGATATTCGGCATAGACCGCTCCCTCCAGTTCAGAAAGCCCTTCAAAAATGGAGAAGGTTTGTTGGTCGGCACCTCTGTCACGATACAGCAAGAGCCTAGCCCCATCGAAAAACAGGATGGAGTCGACGGAAATGTAATGCATCTTGGATGGCCAAAAATCCCCGACAAGCTTCAGTTCCACTTGGGAAAGACTTTGGTCAATCAAAGAAAATTTGGATAGCGTTCCTCCGGTCTTATCTAAAAAAAATAGGGTATCCTCCTTAACGTGCGAAATGCGGGTGGAAAATGGGTCTAAGTTGGGGAAAGAAATGGATTGAACCTGTAACGAACCAGTTAGCCTGGCTTTATCCACCTTGGGATTACAGGATATCAGTGTAAAAAGCAGCAAGAAAGTCAGAATACTTCGCATGCTACTAATAAACTAATTTCTATTTGTAAAAGTCAAACTGTGGCTCCGGTTTAATCATTTTTAACGCTAAATTAAGTTCACGACGAGGCAAGGCGACTAGCCGCGCATACGGCCTTAGCCTCAGTCCCCATTTTTCCCTTCCCTCATAATGGGCAATCAAACTATCTAATTCATCCAAATTCAAAGCCTCAATCCTTACCTGCGCAAATCCCGGCCCGATCAATCCAAGCAGTTCGCCTGCTTTTCTGGACACATCGATCACGTGGCTGGAGCTCTTAGGTAGCCGATCATTGATCTTGACGAGTACTGATTTATCCTGGCCTGTTCTTGTCACCTTTACCCAAGTCCCAAAAGGCAGATTCTTATGCGCTGCCGTCATGCTGTCCAGGTGAAAAATCTCCCCGCTGGAAGTTCGCCTACCCTGAAACTTTTTCCCATAATAACTCGCCGTACCCTCCTGAATCAGCAAAGAATCGGCCTGAGCATAGCCTTTCAGCGACAGTAGAAACAAGAAAAAGAAAAGGGCAAGTCGGGTGAGCACGTTCGAAGCTAACATTTGCACCCCAATTTTCAATAAAAATGCCAATTCCTGTCTTAGCTTATCTTCGGGTTGGAGAACCTAGCCTCTTAACCTATCTTAGTACCTATTCTTTAGTCAGAAAAAGGAAACAGAATCTGAACTCAAGGCCAACTTTTCTAAAAGATCTGAAAACTGTGACTGAAACCTGAACACTAGCATGTTGAAAATCCTCCATACCGCCGACTGGCACCTGGGCAAGCGCCTACAGGAATACTCCCGACTTGAGGAGCAAACCCTCGTCCTGGACGAAATCTGCCAAATCGCCGATCAGGAATGCGTGGACCTCGTCCTACTAGCAGGAGACATTTTTGACACCTTCAATCCCGCCCATGAAGCGGTCGAATTACTCTACAAAACGCTGCGTCGCCTGTCCAAAAACGGTACCCGACCCATCCTTGCCATCTCCGGCAATCATGACAGCACCCAATTTGTAGAAGCACCCGATCCACTGGCCCGCGAGCTTGGCATTTTCTTTTACAGCAGATATGACTCTGTCATTCCCTGTGGAAAGCTGGACTCCGGGATAGAAATTCTGAAGTCCGAAAGCGGATTTGTAGAGTTGAAGCTCCCACAGGTGGATTGCCCAGTTAGGGTAATTTTGGCTCCCTACGCCAATGAGGTCAGCCTACGCACTTACCTCGGCGAAGAAAATCGGGAAGAAGAATTTCGGAAATTGCTTTCCGCGAAGTGGCAAGACTTGGCCGATCGACATTGTGATGAAAAGGGACTGAACCTCTTTTTGGGCCATTTCTTTTTTATGAAAGAAGGTGAAAAAGCGGAAGCCGAACCCGAATCCGAGCGACCCATCCTGCACGTGGGCGGAACACAGGCCCTTTTTACTCAAAATATCCCTTCCCAAATCCAGTACGCTGCACTCGGTCACCTCCACCGCTACCATGCCGTGGGACATGAATCGATCCCGGTCGTGTATTCGAGTTCACCGCTGGCCTATTCTTTTTCCGAAGCCGATCAGGAGAAAAAAGTGGTGCTGATCGAGGTCCAGGCAGGTCAGCCTGTCAGCTATCAGCCCATCGGACTCAAGCAGGGCCGACCGCTGTTTCGTGTCAAGTTTGACAACCTAGCCGACACCCTCGCCTGGCTGGAAGCCCATCCCTATTGCTTTGTGGAAATCACCTTTGTTGCTGACGAATCCATCGATGCTACGACACGCAAAGCGATCCTAAAAGCCCACGACGGCATCGTCAGCCTCATCCCCCAACTCAAAAACACAGGAGGACAGGAATCTTTTGCCTTGCATGTGGATGACTTGGGCAAAGACATGGAGACGCTGTTCCGCATGTATTACCAAAGCGAAAAAGGGCAGGAACCCAACGCCCAACTGCTCGGACTTTTCAAAGAAATCATCAGCCAAATCGATCCCGCATGATCCCTGTACGACTGGAAATCGAAGGACTCTACTCCTACCGCGAGCGGCAAACCGTGGAGTTTGAAACGCTTACTGCTGCCGGACTTTTTGGAATCTTCGGAGCGGTAGGCAGTGGCAAATCCTCCATCCTCGAGGGCATTCTCCTCGCCCTCTATGGCAGCACCGAGCGACTGGCCACCACAGGCGAGCGCTCCAGCATGGTCAACCTGCAGAGCGATCAGCTCTCGGTCAACTTTACTTTCCGTGCCGGAAAAAACAATGCCCAAACCTACCTCGCCCGCTATTCGGCCAAGCGAAACAAAAAGGATTTTGAAAAAATAGATGCAGCAGAGCATATTTTTTATCAATTGAAAGACGGCAATTGGGAGGCGATTCCGGACAAAGCCGAAACCGTGCTCGGCATGAGCAAGGAGCACTTCAAGCAGACCATCATCATCCCTCAGGGCAAATTCCGGGAATTCATCGACCAAAAACCGCTAGAGCGGGCCGAAATGATGCAGCAGCTCTTTGGCTTGGAGCGATTTGATCTCGCAGCAAAAACATCGACACTCCGAAAAGAAGCCGAACTGGAAAAGACCCGATTGAAAGCTCTTTTGGATAATCTGGAAGGCATTTCGATCGAAAGTCTCCGCGAAAAAAGGCAAGAAACTGCAGAATTAGAGGCTGAAACTCAACAGGCCTCCAAGGCATTGGCAGATGCGGATCAGGAATTCCGCAAACTGGAACTTACCCGAAAGTCCTTTCTTCAGCTTCAGGAGTTAAAAACTCAGTTGAGCACCTTGGAGCAAAAACTTCCTGAAGTGGAAGAAAAGCGACAGCTGCATAAGGAATTTATCACCGCCAAAACTTACCTCAGACCGATTTGGGATCAGCTACAGGACCGAAAAAAGGATCTGGAAAAGTATCGGGTAAGTGTAACAGACTGCGAACGGTTTAAGGAAGGTTTCGAGGAGGAAATCGCCCGACTCGAAACCGAAGAGCTAGAGCTGCGCAAAAAGAATGAAGAGCGTCCTGCTCGGGAAGCAAAAATCCGTGACCTAGTCAAAGTCATCGAAATTCAGGAATTGAATGGCAAACTGGATACTGCCCAAAATCTGGTGGAAACCCTTCTGCCCGAGTTGGAAGCCAAAAAAGCCAGCCTGAAGAAGTTAGAAACCGAAATTCAAACCTTGGAAAGCCAAGCTGAAAACCTTCCGGCAGCTGATCCCGGTCTTCTCAGTGATCTGAAAACCATCCAAAATCAGCTCAAAGCCAATCGGGAGCGTTTGGTGGATTTGCAGCGCATCAAGGGGAATTTCGAGCAGGAAACCGGCAAAATCAAAACCTCCTTGGAGGACATTACTCATCGGATTCCTGCACAGGAAAAGAGCCTTCAAACCTGGACTGAAACCCAAAAATCCATCATCCGAAGCATCGAGACCGAACGCGAAAAGCTCCTGCGAAAACAAGGCTTGAATGCCCACGCACACCTCTTGGTAAACGGTGAACCCTGCCCACTATGCGGATCCATGGATCATCCTCAACCTCTTCTAGGGGAATCCGACGAACCAAAGATCAAAGCCAAAGAACTCCAAATCTTCCGGGAAAAGGATGAATTGGAAAAAATCCTGGCACTGATCCAGAAGGAAAAAGTGGAGCAAAACAATCTGGAAAACCTAGGCCGAAATCTGCAGGAAAAACTCAAGGAAATCAGCAAACTGGAACTCCAGCAGGAGGAATTTTGGAAAAAACTCAAGTCAATGAATATCCACACTGACGAGGAAGTAACCACAAAAATCAATCAGCATTCAGAAACTATTTCCCAAAAAGAAAACCTCCTACAGCAAATCCAAGCTAAGCGCAAACTATCATCAGCTGAACGCACAGAAGTAGAAAAATCAGAAAAACAGCTCAATTTGGCTCAGTTGGCTTCTCAGGATTTGAACTCAAGAATTCAATCCAAGCAGGAAGAAATCAAGGATCCGACCTTCTGTAAGCCCTTTTTGCTGAAAGAGTCGCAAGTTATCCAATCAGCAATCACCAAAGTGGAACGAGACATTGCCGAGGCAATCGAACTTCTCCAGGGTAAACAAAGGCATCTTCAAGAACGAAAAAATGCCCAGACCAAAAACCTGGCGGACATTGAAAACTACAAAAAACTAGTTCAGGAAAATACCGAAAAGAATGACTCCCTGTCCAAAGAATTTGAAGGGTTGAAAATCCAATATGGTTTTCAGGATGAGGAGGCATTAGTCCAACTTTTTCACCACTCAATTGATGCCGAAAAAACAGCGCTGGAAATCCAGCAATTCGACCAAAAGCTGGCCATCACACGCTCCCGAATGGCAGAAATCCAGTCCGAAGCCGGAATCGGGACCTTTTCCGAAGAAAGCTACCAAGCCAAACACGCAGCACTCGAGCAACTCCAACTTCAATCCAAAACCCTTCAAAACCAACTTGCCATCCTGCAGGAATCCCTGAAAGATATGCTTCAAAAACTGGAGGAAAAGGAAAAACTGATTCAATCCTTCCAGCAGATCGAAAATCGGGAAAGCGGACTTCGGGAATTGGAAAGACTATTCCAAGGCAAAGGCTTTGTCAAGTACGTAAGTTCGATCTACCTCCGCGAGCTCTGCAACACGGCCAATCTGCGCTTCATGAAGCTGACCAAAAACAGCCTAAGTCTCGAGACCGATGAGGACAATACCTTTTGGGTGGTGGACTACCTCAATGGAGGCAAGAAACGCCTGCTGAAAACCCTTTCGGGTGGACAGACTTTCCAGGCTTCCCTTTGTTTGGCTTTGGCCTTGGCCGAAAAAGTCAAAGCCCTCAATCAGGCCGATCAAAGCTTTTTCTTTCTGGATGAAGGGTTTGGGGCCTTGGACCGAAACTCCCTTCGGGTGGTATTTGAGACACTCAAGGCCCTTCGGCACGAAAACCGCGTGGTCGGCATCATCAGCCACGTCGAGGAACTGCAGCAGGAGATCGGAGTCTTTGCGCAGATTGAGCTTGATGCAGAGCGCGGTTCTCAGATCCGGTATTCGTATTAGTTTTAGCCACAAAGTTCTCAAAGATAAAATAGAGAGCACAAGGGGTTTCTAGTAATAGAGGGCCTATTTGGAAACCAAATCTGTGAAAACCTACCTACCGTTGGCAGGTCTGTGTCTTTTTCTGCGAAAACTTGGCTGCTGCAAGCAGGTCTACGGGAAACATTTTCCAAAAAATCTCCTTTCGTGCCTTGGTGATTTTGTAGCTAAATCAACCTATTGAGTAATTTTACAAAAACAGACATTAATACCTGTATATCAATATTTTACAAGATAATTTTTAGCTGATTTTTTACTAAAAAAAAGACAAAAAAATACCCCCAACAACTTGCCGGGGGATTTTCAAACTAGATAAACCTTACAAGAAAATCTGTTCGTTGACCCATTCGAGCTCTTCTCTTCGGATAGTGTGCTCAGGATCATTGTATAACTTAAGAGTGACATTTGCACCCATATTTTTCATCACCTCTTCGCTCTCCTGCATTCGTTTGGCAGGTACATGAAAGTCTATTTTGCTTCCTCCAATAAATACAGGAGTCTGGTCAAAATCACCAGAATATTTAGTGGCATCCAGTATCTCGCCGATGAGTCCTCCCGTAAATGCAACCACCCCACCGTATCGCTTGGCATGTCGGGCGGCAAACTCCAAGCTCAGACAGGCCCCTTGAGAAAACCCCAAGAAATAAATATTCTCCGATGTAATACCTGCCTCGGTCACTTCCTTGACCGCTTCTTCGATTTGCTTTAGAGACGATTCCAGCGCAACAAAGTTGCCTTTATCTGAAGCCATAAACCCATACGGATACCAAGTGTTTGAGTTGGCCTGAGGCGCCAGAATTGCATAGTCGGCAATATTCAGGTAAGAACTGAGTGATAAAATGCTGTCAGCGGTCGCCCCCCGACCATGGATCATGATCACGGCTTTCTTGGCTTGGTCAAGTGAAAGGCCTTTCTTCTTGATTTCAGGCATAGTTTTCAGGATTTAAAGAGACTGGGACCAAAGCAGCTTCAATTCGTTTACGACTTGGCTCTGCCCACTCGGGAAGTTTGAGCAATTGTCCCAAGTGCGCTTCATCCTCATCGATGGCAAAACCCGGTTCATCAGTTGCAATTTCAAACAGTACTCCTCCCGGTTCCCGGAAATAGATCGATTTGAAGTAGTTTCGATCACGAACTTCGGTCACTTGGTATCCATTCCTCATAAGAATTTCCTGAATTGCCAATTGACTTTGTGTATCGGCAGTACGAAATGCGATATGATGAACAGTTCCGGCGCTTTGCACACCCCGAATTCCAGATTTATCAATCACTATATCAACGATGTCACCAGGTTTTCCTTCCGTTCCATAACGATATCGCTCACCTTCCTGACCTATAAACCTATAATCCATGTGACGGGTAAGAAGCTGCTCGGTCAGTTCTTTTGCCCGAAGATTTAGCGTCGCTCCATAAAATCCTTTGATGGAATGCTCCAAAGGAATTTGACCATACGTCCAACCCGGACGATCATCCCTATCATTCGCTATGAGCTCGATTCCCATCCCATCGTGGTCTTCAAATCGGATCAATGAATCCCCGAAACGAGTCAGGACATCAGACACAGTGACCCCGAATTTTTTCAATCGATGTTTCCAGAAATCCAAAGAGGAAATACCTACTGAAAAAGCAGTGTAAGTCACTTCACCTGTTCCTTTGGTTCCCTTTCTTGCTCCAGTGAAAGGGAAAGTAGTGAAGACTGTCCCCGGACGCCCAAGTTCATCACCGAAGTAGAAGTGATAGACATCAGGCGCATCAAAATTGATGGTTTTTTTCACCAGCCTCAGCCCCAAAATACCGGTATAGAAGTCAATATTTTGCTGTGCATTGCCTGCGATGGCGGTGATGTGATGGATTCCTGTGATGTAGGGTCGCATGATTGCTGTGGAAATGTGTAGGGTATGAATAATGAGACAAAATAAAACCCCGAAGGTTTGGAAACCTCCGAGGTTTTATTTGTTCCTCAAAGGTTTTATTTAAGCTTGCTTCACCAGCTGGATGCTGAGTACAAGACGTACTTGATCCGAAACTACAACGCTTCCAGCCTCTGTAATGGCAGACCAAGATAGACCAAAGTCCTTTCGGTTGACTTTGCCTTCGATTTCAAAACCGGCTTTAGTTTGTCCGTAAGGATCAGCTACGATACCTCCAAAGGTCACGTCTAGCTCTGCTGCTTTGGTTGTACCTCTCATAGTCAAGTTGCCCACCAAGCTGTAATCGCCACCGTTGTTTGCGATTTTACCTTCGAAAGCCAATTTTGGGTGATTTGCTGCATCAAAGAAATCGGCCGATTTCAAGTGTCCATCCCTGTCCGCTTGGTTGGTGTCGATGCTGTCGATGTCAGCGGTGAAGGCTACAGTTGCTCCATTGAAATCTTCGGAAGCTACTTCAGCGGCTCCTTCAAACTTGCGGAAATAACCTGTAACGGTAGAAATTACCAAGTGCTTTACTTTGAAAGACACTTCAGAGTGTGTAGGGTCGATGATCCATTTTGTGGTGCTCATAAGTTGTTTGTTTGAGATTAGTGTATTTTTTTTAAGTATTTACATTGAATGTATAGACATCTTTTAGATTAAATTTTTTTACCCTCTAAGCTTATCTAATAAGTCATTGAGTAGGTTTACTTCTTCTTCATTGAGATGGAGAAAGTTTTTATGGGATTCGTCAACTTGCTTTTCCAGAATCTCCAGCAACTGTAGTCCTTTATCAGTAATCAGAATGTCCACTTGGCGCCGATCTGAGGGACATTCCTCACGCTTCACCAAATCCTTAGACTTCAATTTTTCCACCAGTCTAGAGGCATTGGACATTTTGTTGAGCATGCGATCTTGAATCGATGAAACTGTGGTCGGTACTCCATTTTGGCCTCTGAGAATTCGCAAGACATTGTATTGCTCAGGAGAAAGATCGTGCGGTTTAAGCAGTCCATTTTGCGCAGTCACCAAATAGCTGTGGGTGTAAAGCAAGTTTACAACAGCCTTGGTGAAAGGATTTTTAAATTCCTTTTGCTGAATGGCATCTTCAATTTTTCCCATGATTCCTACAAATGAATTTAATGTATATACACACAAATGTAAAAAAAGGTTTTTATCTAGCTAAAAAAAACTGATTTTTTTTACATTAATTTGATTTACAGATAGTTAATTTCTTAAAAAACCAGGTCAAAACCTTAACAAAAAGTCACTGAGGTTGTCCTGGCGCGACAATCCTAACTTTTTTCTCACTCTATACCTTCCAATTTCCACACCACGGACAGAAATCCCCAACAGATTAGCTATTTCTTTGGTATTCAAATTCATTCGGATGTAAGCACTGAACTTAATTTCCTGAGGAGTGAGTTCGGGAAATTTTTCCTTAAGCCGTGTGATAAACTTCCCATGTACCTGGTCGAAACTCTCTGCAAATGCAGACCAGTCTTCGACGCCCTCCAAATCTTTGTCTATGGATCTTACCAGTCTGTTGAGCTGGGTATTCAACTCCTGACTGCCATTTTCTTCCATCAGGCTTTTCAAAGAACTTTTGATCGTATTCAACAGCTTGTTTTTTTGAATCAAATTCATGGCTGAGGAGGTCAGTTCCTGATTTTTGAATTCAATCTGAGATTGGAGTTGATCATTTTTAAGTTTCATGATCTCCTGCTCGGATTGAAGCGTGATGGTCTCAATGACATCATCTTTTTGCTTCAACTCTAATTCCTTCTCCTGTGCCAACTTGAGTGTTTGGGTTTTATGTCTCTTATCCAGCCATTTAAATCCGCTAAATAAAAAGGATATAAGCGAAAAACCGTAGAGAATGTAGGCAAAAACGGATCGGTAAATAGGCGGCTTTACCGTAAAACGAAACTCGACAGGCCTACTGACCTGGTCAAAAATTGTCTTTGCCCTTACTTTGAACACATAGTCGCCTTCCCTGAGATTGGTGTATTCTTTCTTTTCCTCAATCGTCCAAGCAGACCAGTCCTGATCGTAGTTTTCCAAAAAATACTGGTATTGTACTTCATTCCCACTTGGAAAATGTGCTGCGCCAAATTCAAAGGAGAAAGAGTTTTGAGAATAAGAAAAAGGCGACTCATTCGCATCCACCACAGATCCATCACCAGCCCCATGCCCCGAAAAAATCAATTTAGAGTCTATTCCCTGGTTTCTGATTTTCCTAAAAAACACCTTGGGCTCATCCGTCCTTGGCAAATCCAAAGAAGGCTGGTAATGAACAAAGCCTTGTTTGCCACCAATCAGGATATTTTGATTATCCAACACAATCATGTTGGCCAAATCATCATTCCAAAGCCTCTTGACCTTATTGAATGAGGATGAATTTAGGACCATCTGATGATTATTTTGCGGCTTGATCACACCGAGACGAGCCTGCTCAATGAAATATAGATTACCCAATTCATCCGGCTCCAGATCTGCCATCACCGTGCCATATCCAAATAGATCATTGAACTCTGCAAGAGGTATAAACCGATCCATCGCAGATTCATACCCATAAAATCCCCCATTGGCTGTAAAAATCAATCGATTACTGAATCTATAGACATTGATCAAGTCATCATTAGGGAAGCCTTGAGCCCTATTATACAGCTTGTTTTCAAGTATTTCGCCCAAGTCCTCGCTGAGTTTAAGCTTAAACACACCTTTGTATCCATGGGCCACCCAAAGAGTATTGCCATCAAACTCCATGACGCGAGACGACTCCTCCAATCCCTTGATTTTCTTTACATAGGCCAGAGTCCCATTTTTCCATTGAAAGAGGCTCAGCCCTGTATAATTTCCCTGAATAAAAAAATCAGTCTGGGTCGGATGCTGCTTCAGAATCCAGGCGCCTTGAACATCGGAAATCTGGACAGCTTTTCTGTCTTTAATCAGGAAAGTCCCATTATGATGATTCAGGACTACTTGACCTCGAATATCCTGAATGGAATACACCTGCCCTTCGGTGCCTTTGATGAAAGAGATTCGACCGTTTTCCCAGACAAAGAGTCCATTGTTCGTCCCCAGGTAAATATTTCCATCCAATTTCAGTGCGGCATAACCAGCCCCACTGAGTCCCAACCTGTCATCAATAACCGAAAAAGGAGATGAAAGCTCCACTCGGGCAATTCCATTATTCAGTGCCAGCCAAAGTCCTCCTTGGTTATCCTCATAAATAAAATTGATGGTCAAATCCTGAAGACCAGAGCTTTTATCCAAATGAATCAAAACATTTCCATCTTTATCGAGGATAAACAGACCGGCATTTTGGGTAGCAAGAGCGATGTTCCCGTTTCGCAGCCTTGCGCTGTAATTGATCAAAAATCGGTTTTCCCAATTTCCACTTTTGATCAGAAAAGGCTTTATCTCACCATCATAGAGGAAAATCCCATGAGAGAATGTGGTGATTAGCCACCTCCCTCGGTCAAAGGGCAGCACATTTGAAATTCGTTTGTCCTTAAAAAAATCACCATTCCGAATGAGCTCAAACTTATCAGTGTTCACTTTAAACAAGCCCTCACCCTGAATTTGGGAGTAAAGCTGGTTTTCTACTTGAAAGGAAATGTCAAGTCTTTTTTTAGGATCAATGGCATGGACAACTTTTCCGTCGTAGGTGTATATCCTCGTAAATGTGCAAAAGTATATGAGATCCCCTGATCCAAAAACTCTCCAAGTCTCATCAAAATCCTTCAGGTTGTCGGGCAAGCTATCTGCCAGTGAGGTATAAATTAAATCACCGGATTCATTATTATCCAGATAGCCAAAGTCAGCCTGACTACCCACATAGATTCGTTTATCTGCCCCCAAAAAAGCAGATCTTACCTTAGTATAATTGAGCCCGTATCTTGACCAAGTTTTGCCGTCAAACTCCAATAAGCCAAGATTATTAGCGACAAATATTCTCCCTAAGTCATCCTGAATGATGTCAAAATTTTGAATCCCTGCTTGGTAAGAAAGCGCTTCATAATTGGTAACAAAAGGTAATCCTTGAAAGCTTGGCTGATTTTGAGCAAAAACAAGTGAGGAGATTCCAGACAAAAAATACCACGAAACAAGCATCAAACTGATTGCCTTAGTTTTCATTAAAGTCTGATTTTTACCTGTTCCCACATTTTCCATGCAATAAATAAAAAACCGAAAAGCCTCCAAATGTAAGAAATTGAGCCATTTTTTAATGATTGATGAATTTTTGATGTATTCCAAAAATCTAACTGATGAATACATGTAGGAGTTGCCTTTTTGGGACACAGTGGGATTAGGAAGAACTTGGTCAAAAAAATAAACCCATGAAAAAATCAATTCTAAAAATCGCAGCAGTCAGCTTGCTCTCCGCAATGGTATGGGCATGTGACAATGGATTCACGGATGTGCCAGTGGTGGACACTCCGCCGATAATTGCCTTAGGACCTATCACCAGTGGGCTAGTAGAAAAGCAAGATTTCAAATTGGAAGTGACCCTCTCGGATGGAATTGACAATGGTAAGATTACCACTCTTTCCAGCTTTATTTACACTATTAAGAAAGGAGCCACTACCGTAAAAACTGAAACCATACCACTCTCAGGTGACAGCCAAAAAGTAACTATTGAAGTGAAAGGCGGCTTTGACCCGGGTGATTACAACTTGGATATCAAAGTGACTGATTCCAATGGAAATGAATCCACAGAAAACATTTCTTTCCGAGTAGCATCCATCAGACCCGCATTCGACATTTCGGGTGTTTGGACGATGGAGCCTGTAGCCGGGGCAATGAAAGTTGGACCAACTCCAGGAAGCAGCGAATGGTGGCAAAACTCTACCGGTGATGTTTCTGCAAGAGCTTGTTTTTTTGATGACAAGTACACCTTTGGTAACGATGGAAGCTTCAAAATCGATATGGGCAGTACCACTTGGCTGGAAACTTGGCAAGGTGTAGCCGCAGACGGCTGCGGAGCACCAAAGGCTCCATTTGACGGTTCCAAAGCTTACACTTACACTTATACCAGTACCACCCTTACCCTCATTGGACAAGGTGCACATGTCGGTTTGGCGAAAGTCAACAATGCTGGAGAAATCTCCAATGGTGCAGCTGTAGCTAATCAAATCGCCTACACCATTGTAGACCAAACCAAGACAGGGGATACAAGAAGAATGACACTCAGAGTACAGGCCGGATCTGGCGTATGGTGGGATTTCAAACTCATTTCAGGACCTCCAGCCAGTGCGGCAATCGTAGGGAAGTGGAAAATGGAGCCAGTAGAAGGTGCTTTGTCGGTAGGTCCTACCGCAGGAAGCAGAGAGTGGTGGTTTAATACCGTCGCAGACGTGACCACCAGAGCCTGTTTCTTTGACGACACCTATACCTTCGCAGAAAATGGCTCTTTCACCATGGATATGGGAACTCAGACGTGGTTGGAAACTTGGCAGGGAATTGCCGCAGATGGATGTGGAGCTCCAAAAGCGCCACATGATGGCAAAGGTACTTTCACCTACATTTATGATGGAGGCACGCTAAGACTGATCGGCCAAGGAGCTCATGTAGGTCTTCCTAAAGCTGTAAATGCAGGCGAATTGCCTAATGTCACAGCACCCGGAGAAGTAACCTATCAAGTGGTCAGCTTGACCGAAACAGCAGGGGTAAAAAGAATGACCGTTCAGATCCAAGCCGGAACAGGTGTTTGGTGGACATTCAAATTAATTTCAGCCTGATTTAGGTATCCCCGGTGGTTGATCCACCGGGGATTTAATTTAGAAGGTTATGAAAAATCTCTTTTTACTTTCCATCATGGCTTTTTTTGGCCTATCTGCCTGTGTATCCAATGAGGACCCCAAGAAAGGCAGCGGTGATTTGGTAACCATTCCGACTCAGGGATTGACCTCGCCAACCACCTACCCCGGCATGACTTTGCTATGGTCTGACGAATTTGACGGAGCTACGTTGAATCAGGCCAATTGGAGCCACGAAACGGGAAATGGACAAAATGGATGGGGCAATAACGAGCTCCAATTCTACAGACCACAAAATACCAGCATTCAAAATGGTCATTTGGTCATTACAGCTAAAAAGGAAGCTTTTGGAGGAAGAGAATACACCTCTTCCAGAATTATCACCAAGGGCAAACAGCAATTCAGGTATGGCAGAGTAGATATCCGTGCCTCTCTACCAAAAGGACAGGGAATTTGGCCTGCTCTATGGATGCTCGGATCCAACTTTGACACGGTCAGTTGGCCTGCCTGCGGAGAGATTGATATCATGGAAATGATTGGAGGAAATGGCAGAGAGAATACCGTCCATGGTACTGTCCATTGGGAACATGACGGCAAACATGCTGAATTTGGAGGCAAATACACCTTAGGTAGTGGTACGCTTTCCGATAAATTTCATGTGTATTCCATCATTTGGGATGACAAATCCATCCGTTGGTTGATTGACAACAAGCAATACCATGTGATCGATACCACCCCTACCCAATTGGATGAATTCAGAAGAAGCTTCTTCTTTATCTTCAATATCGCTGTGGGAGGAAATTGGCCAGGATCTCCTGATGCTACGTCCACTTTTCCACAGCATATGATTGTGGATTATGTGAGAGTATTCCAAAACAATTAAAAAAAAGCCCTTAGGGGCTTTTTTTTTAGCTTTTGGCTTGAAGCCAGTCTTTTAATAATTGATTTACGTTCTCCGGTTTTTCAATACAGCTGCTATGACCTGCGCCCGGGATCACGTGAAGCCTAGCCCCCAAGATACCCATTTGTATAAATTTTGCTTTTTCAGGTTTGGTAGCCACATCTTCATCCCCCACGATCACCAGCGTAGGACAAGAAATCCTACTTAATTCGTCCTCGACTCCCTTTCGATAAATTACTCCTTCTACAGGACCTGTAATACTTTTTCTATTGCTCATCAATTCCTTTTTCCAACGCTTGATGGAAGGCAGATTTGCTTTGTCAGCCAGCCAAGATTCTGCAAACATGATGTGCATAACTTTATTAGCTACCGGTGGAATGATCCCCACCCATTTGACAATGCCATTAAGCGTCTTGTATTTAGGCAGATTTTCTACCGGTTCGGCATTCGCAGAAGTCTCCAGCAGGATTAGACTTTTCAGCAAGTCCGGTCTTCGAGCTGCTAATCTCATACCTACAAAACCTCCCATGGAAAGGCCTGCAAAATGAACCTTGCCGAGTTGAAGGGACTCTATCAAGGCTATGGCATCATCTGCCACGGTATCCATGTCAAATGGCGCTTTGACCTCACTCTTACCTTGTCCCCGATGATCATAAGCAATCACCCGATAATCTTTGGAAAGTGCCGAAATCTGTGCTTCAAACATCTTGTGACTCCATAGAAGTCCATGCGAAAAAACGATGGTATCTTCACCGGCACCGTATTCTTCGTAATAAAGTTGGACGCCGTTGGCTAAAATAGAGGGCATAGCTGTAGGTTTTTAGGTAATGACGGAAGGTAAAAAAAAATGAGGACGGAGACTAATTGCTCCGCCCTCAATTAGGACTATTGTAATCAGATTTGATTACCAATCCAGTCCAGGCTGGGTAATTCTGGCATTCTCTCTTGCCTTATGCTGGTCTACGATGGTTTTTACATCCTGAAGCATCTTTTTGGCATCATAAACGATTCCGTCTTTTACAGTGTATTTCACTCCACCCACACGGACGGGTTCATTTTTATCATTGATCCGAATAGCACCGGTACCATAAAGCACTTTTAGATTTTGAAGTGGATTCTCTTCCAAAATCACAAAATCAGCCAACTTGCCCACTTCCACTGTTCCAATTTCCTTATCCATACCCAAAGCTTCTGCTCCATACATAGTGGCCGAGCGAATGACTTCCAAAGGATGAAAACCTGCTTCTCTGAGCATTTCCAGTTCTCTGATATACGCAAAGCCATAGAGCTGGTAGATAAATCCAGAATCGGAACCCGCAGTCACCCGTCCTCCACGATTCTTATACTCATTGACAAAAGTCATCCAAAGACGGTAATTCTCTCTCCATTGTACTTCTTGTTCGGTAGTCCAATCAAACCAATACGATCCATGGGACTGTCTGTTTGGGGCGTAAAATCTCCAAAGCGAAGGAAGCGTGTAGACATCATGCCACTCTTGTGTACGTGCACGCATCAGGTCTCTGTTGGCCTCATAAATATTCAACGTTGGATCTAGGGTAAAATCCAATTCAAGCAATTCATTCATGACCTTATTCCAATGTTCTGAATACGGCGCTGCTGCCTGCTTCCAGAGGTTTCCTGCTTCAGAAAAACGATGCTGTTCATTCTGATAGTTGTAATCCAATCTGAAATCCTGGATGGTGCGATCTGTAAAAAGCGCTTCCGGAAGTCCATACCAGTGCTCCATGGAGGTCAATCCAGCTCGAGCAGAGTGAAGCACATTCCAACGGGCCACATCCATCTGCTGATGGTGCATCGCTGAGCCCAAGCCGATTCGCTTGTTTTCAGAAATGGCGGCTTGCATCACTTCAGGCTTTGCTCCGAAAAACTTGATTCCATCGGCCCCTTTGGCTTTGTTTTCATTTACCCAAGCTTTTGCTTGCTCTGCATTGGTGATGGGAGAAGTGGCTCCTTGACCAAATGCTGTATAAGCAAGGATTCTTGGCGCTGTAATCTGATTGGCTGCGGACTTCTTTTTATGATCCAACACCCAATTCAAACCGTTTCCTGCAGAAGGATCTCTCACGGTGGTGATCCCATGAGCCATCCACAGTTTGAAGACGTACTCTGCGGGTGTACCTTGACCATTTCCCCCGATATGCCCGTGCATGTCCACAAATCCGGGAAGCAAGTAGTGGCCTTCCAGATCCATCACTTTGGTTTTATCATCCGCCTTTGGACGGCGATTTTCATTGATATCCAATCCTGGATAACCCACGATTTGTACTTGGGTGATTCGGTTTTTCTCGACCACAATATCCACTGGTCCTATCGGTGGTGCACCAGTACCATCAATTAATGTGACACCGCGAATAATCAGCCGATCATAGGGACCGTCACCCTCTGCCCGATTGGGAGAAGGCATAATTTGAGAAACAGCCACCACTGCAAATGAAAACACAGCGAGGCCGAGTAAGGTGATTTTTTTCAACATAAAGTATGGTGGATTCTTTGGATGGATAAGTTAGGCGAAAATCGGAAATCAAAAAATCTATTTTGGACAGCTGGAAAATGAAAAAGCCCCGAATCACTTCGAGGCTTTCAGATAATTCTGCGTTTGTTACAAATCTTTGAATTTCTCCATGATTTCTTCTGAAATCCCGGTGAAGGAATATCCACCATCGTGGAAAAGGTTTTGCATCGTCACCATTCGGGTCAAATCAGAGAATAAGGTCACGATGTAGTCTGCGCAAGCATCTGCGGAAGCATTGCCTAGTGGAGAGAGCGCTTCTGCAAAATTGAAAAAGGAATCAAATCCTCCGATTCCTGTACCTGCTGTGGTCTTGGTCGGTGACTGGGAAATGGTGTTTACTCGCACTTTCTTAGCCTTGCCAAATCGATAGCCGTACCCCCTAGCAATACTTTCCAAAAGAGCTTTAGCGTCAGCCATATCTGTGTAGAATGGGTACACTCGCTGCGCTGCGATGTAAGAAAGGCCAATAATCGACCCCCATTCTTTCATAATGTCCATCTTTTCAGCTACGTGCATCATCTTGTGAAAGGAAATGGCTGACACATCGTAGGATTTCATCGCCCACTCATAATTAAGGTCACCGTAGGATCTTCCTTTTCTGATATTTGGAGACATCCCGATCGAGTGCAGGAGAAAGTCAAAATCAGCACCCAAAAACTCCTTGGCTTCCGCATAAAGCTTTTCGATATCCTCCACGACGGTGGCATCGGCAGGTACGACGATGGTGTTGCATTCTTCAGCAAGTTCTTTGATGGCTCCCATTCGCATGGCAATCGGTGCGTTGGTCAGAACGAATCTTCCACCCTGCTCCTTTACTTTGAGTGCAGTCTTCCAAGCAATGGAGTTTTCATCAAGGGCACCTGTAATGATTCCCACTTTTCCTTTTAGCAAATTTTCTGGCATATAGCTATTTGATTGATTTCAAAAATTCGGGTAAAAATATACAAAATTTAGGAGTTCAACCCTCAATTCTGCAACAGCTCTCTGGCACTGGCCAAAGCTGAAGCCGATGGATTGGTCCCTGCGATCATTTTTGCCAGTTCTTGTACCCTTTCCTCTGACTGTAGAAGTTTGATTTTGGAGATGGTTTTATCCGAGGAATTATCCTTGTAAACAAAGTAATGAGACTCGCCTTTGGCGGCCACTTGAGGTAAATGAGTGATGCAGATGACTTGATGATTCTGTGAGATATCCTTCATCATACGCACCATCTGAAGGGCCACTTCTCCGGAGATCCCTGTATCGATTTCATCAAAAATCAAAGTCGGAAGCGCCACTTTATCCGCCATGAGGTATTTGATGGCAAAGAGTAAGCGTGAAAATTCCCCGCCTGAAGCCACTTTTTTCAGGGGCTGAAGGGCGCCGCCTTTGTTGGCTGAAAAGAGAATTTCCACCTCATCCAATCCTGACAGAGATGGGGAGATGGCTTGAAGATCCAATTTGATCTTGGCATTCTCCATCCCCAAGCCGAAAAGTAATTGCTGCAGGTCGCTTTCAAAAGACGAGAAACAGGACTTCCTTTTTTCACTGAGTAGTTTACCGGTTTCCAGCATGGAACTTTCCGAATTTTGGAAAATTTTCTCAGCCTCAGCCAGACTTTCGTCCAGATTTTGAAACTGAAAAACCTTGTCAGCCAATTGACTTTCGATGGTCATCAATTCCTCTACTGTCTGTACTCCATGTTTTTTCTGGAGCTGGTAAATCTTACTTAGCCTTTCTCGGATTTGATCCAATTTCCCAAAGTCCACCTCTACTCTGGCTTCCTCATCAGAGAGACTTTCAACAATATCCTTCAACTCGATGAATACCGTATGAAATCGCTCACGATAACTTCCGAGTTTGTGAGCAAGTCGCTCTAAAACCTGCAATCCATGCTGGATTTGGCCTAAACCCTGGATGACTCCAAATTGCTCATCCTGAAAAATGGAGAGCAGTTCGTTAATCTTGAGTTTGATTTCTTCAGCATTTTCGAGGATTTCCTGAGCGGATTCAAGCTCAGCCTGTTCTCCTGCTTGAAGTGACAGCGCACTCAGTTCGTCCAATTGAAACTGGTTAAAGTCAGCCTCTTTTTTGAGCTCAAACGCTTTCTGCTTAAGGTCTTCGAAATTTTTACGGGCCTTTTTAAAAGCCTTAAATGCAAGTTGGTAAGTCGCTAACTCTTGCTGAGCCTGCGCAAAGGCATCCACTAGACTCAATTGGTATGCCCCCTCGCCTAGCAACAGGGTATCGTGCTGTGAATGCACATCCATTAATTTCGACCCAAGGACCTTTAAGGTGTCCAACAATACCGGTGTGTCGTTGATAAAGGATCGTGACTTTCCTCCTGCGCTGATTTCTCTTCGAATGATGCAAGTCTCCTCGTAATCCAACTCCAACTCTTCAAAATAGGCCTTCAATCCGTATTGATGGATCTCAAAGACGCCTTCTACCACACATTTTTTGTCCTCGTGGAGAAGTACTTTAGTATCTGCACGATTGCCAAGCAAAAGCCCCACTGCACCTAGCATGATAGACTTTCCGGCACCTGTCTCGCCAGTAATCATACTCAGCTTGGGACTGGGCTGCATGAGCAGCTGATCAATCAAGGCATAATTTGAGATACTGAGTGACTTAAGCATGGACTAGTTTGGCTTTGTGGCAAAGCTAAAAAAACTGAGCTTAGCTTCTGAGAAGCTCATTGTACTTTCTGGCATTATTTGGATCTACTTCCAGCAGTAGCTTGACTGCCTCCTCCCGGATTTCAAAAGGAGCATTTTTGAGGATTTGAGAAATTTCATCCCCCTTTGCATCTACAAAACTGATGGTGAAGATTCCGTTTGGCTGTAATTTATTGGCTTCAGAGACCAGCCGTATAGCTGCTAAAATATTCTTGTAAGCTTCATCAGGGTTGCTCTGGATCACATCTAAGCCCTGTCTGTGATAGAGGTAATACGCTTCACGAATGGAAGAATATACCGTAGAAACGTAGATATCATTGATCAGCCAATACCTACTTCTCCGATCACTCGGGTTTTGCACCCATCCAGGACGGCCTGACTGTTGAGCGTTGTTCACAATATCATTGGCCACTTCAAAGTAGGGATTTCCCCCTTTGCTCGAGAACGAGTCATAATCTATCCCCAAAGCGATATGGGCATAAAACGCGAGTAGCGAACTGATGTTGTTTAGAAAAGTGAAGCGGTTGAACTCTAAGGGTTGAGATTCGATGTATTCAAAAGACCAGTTGCGATCGGCAAAATTGAAAATCAGGGACTCGTAGTTCGTGCCATAGACAGGTCGAACTACCTGGACTTGAACCGTGGCACTGTAGACACCTACTTGAGGCACCTCATTGATGGTAATCAGCATATTGCCTTTGATCCGCTCCTCTGGTCTGAATTCATCACTGGTCCACGAACGGCCATTGAGGAACTGTTCGAAACTCGCCTTCATCTGATTGAAGACGTCAGTGTTTTGGAATCGGGATCGATCACTGTTGATAATGACAGTAAAGTTTAGCTCCTGAGCCACCAAACCGGATGCGCAAAAGAAAAGTAAGATTGCAAGTAAGCCTCTCTTCATGTAGCTAAACATAACAAAAATCTTTGGGTCAAACCCAAACGGGAAGGTTTTTGACTTCATCTAGAATCAGATCTGCGATTTTTGATTTAGGCAATAGATCGGACTGCACTGCCTTTCCATCCTTGTGAAAAATCTTCACCTTGTTGGTGTCATGCTGAAACCCGGCACCTTCCTCTTTTGCGGAATTCAATACGATCAGGTCAAAGTTCTTCCTTTCCAATTTTGCTTTAGCATGTAGCTCTTCTTTTTCGGTTTCTAAAGCAAAACCCACATGAATTTGATTGGATCTTTTTGACTTGCCAAGCTCTAAGGCTATGTCTACATTTTTCTTGAGTAAAATCGAAAGTTCTTCCCCTTGCTTTTTGATTTTCTCAGAAGCGATCACTTTAGGAGAATAATCAGCCACCGCTGCTGCAAAAACGCAAATATCCATTTGATCATGAATGGATTTTGCTGCTTTGTACATTTCATCTACCGAATGAACAGAATACAAATGAAAGCCCTCAGAACCGAGATCTAAACTAACAGGTCCCGATACCACAAAAACCTCAGCTCCTTGTTTCTGAAATGCTTTGGCTATGGCCAAACCCATTTTACCGCTGGAGTGATTACTAATAAAACGGACTGGATCAATCGCCTCTTGAGTTGGCCCCATCGTGACCATTACTTTTTTCCCTTTGAAATCAAGTAAGGAACTGAAAAATCGATTTACTTCTTGCAAAATGTGCTCAGGCTCCATCATTCTTCCCTGTCCTGAAAGCCCGCTTGCCAATTCGCCTGATTCTGCATCCAAGATGATATTGCCAAAAGAGGCTACTTTTTGGAGATTAGCCCTAACTGATGGATGTTGATACATGTCCAAATCCATGGCTGGGGCTAGCATCACAGGACACCTGGCAGAAAGATAAGTGGCGGTCAAAAGGTTGTCGCAAATTCCATTGGCAAACTTACCAAGTGTATTTGCACTTAGTGGAGCAACAATAAAAAGATCTGCCCAAAGTCCAAGTTCAACGTGATTATGCCATTGTCCAGATTTTTTATCAGAAAAATCCGAAAAAACAGGTCGCTTAGAAAGCGTGGCTAAGGTCAATGGGGTAATAAAATCAAGAGCAGAGGCGCTCATGATGAGTTGCACCTCTGCCCCGGATTTGATGAGTAAGCGTGTAAGCAAGGCAGACTTATAAGCAGCAATACTGCCTGTCACACCCAGAAGGATTCGCTTCCCCTTTAGATTCATGAAAGTTACTCAGCTCCTTCCTGATCAGGATATCTGTGGTAAACTTTACCTTCTATAAATTCTTCCATGCCAAGAGTAGATGGCTTAGGCATTCTTTCATAAAACTTGGAGATTTCAATTTGCTCCTTGTTTTCAAATACTTCCTCCAGATTGTCCACAGTTGAGGCAAACTCAGAAAGTTTGTTGTTCAATTCCTCTTTCAAGTTGGTGGAAATCTGCTTAGCTCGCTGTCCAACAATGTGGATAGACTCATAGATATTACCTGTTTGCTCAGCGATTTTATCCAGATCTCTAGTAATGATGGATGGATTGACTGCCATATGATTTTATTGATTTGATTCTAGTTTTGATTTACTTTTTGAGTTGAGTCTGCCGCAGCGGTCTGGGCTGCCAATCGATCAGCGTATTCCTTTTTAGCCTTGGCATGTGCCACAATCTCCTCCTTGGTCTGCTCTTCAAATTTTTTCACTTCTGCGGTAAATCCACTGTTGGGATATTTTCGGTAGAAGTTTGCCGCATATTTTACTGCGTCATTAAGTCTTTCTTCCTTTTTGTCAAAGGCACTGTTTTTACCATAAGCGTAGGCCACTTCTACCAGCTTGTAGGCAAGCTCTTCATTGTGCTTACTTTCCGGATAATCTTTTGCGAAATTTTGAAAATTGATAATACAAGCTCTGTAAAAGTCTCCAGGAAACAACCCGTCTTTCAGCCTATAGTACATCTCTGCCTCACTGTAAGCCTTTTTCTCAAATCGGTCCTCCAAATCCTTGAGCATCTCAATAGCTCGCTCATAGCTGGCTGATGCTGGAAACCTGCCAACAAACTGCTGAATGGCTGACACTGCTTCTTTACTGCTTTGCTGATCTAGATTGAAGTCTGGAGCATCCAAATACAGGGAGTAAGCATGCATAAACAACGCTTCCTCCGCCAACGGGCTTCTATTGTAGGTTCTGTAAAATGTATTGAAATAACCTGCTGCCTCTATGTATCGCTTTGTTTTGAAATGACAATTCGCATAGTTGTATTCGGCCATTTCTGCTTTTTCCGAACCTTTAATTACAGGCAGTACCTTATCATAAAGGATGATAGCCTTATTGTATTCACCTTCCTGATAGTACTTGTTGGCTCCATTGTAAAGTTCTTCCCAATTGGTACTTTTTTCCAACTTGGAAAAAGGCCCACAAGCGGCAATAACGATAGAGAGAATGAAAATTAATCTGGAAAGGACTCGCATGTGCATTTTAAGGAGCGCAAATATAGGGGATAATTATTCGGATTCAAATGGATGACGAAAGAGGTAACTTCCTCATTTCTTTACCTGTAGTTTCTTAGTGACTACATTCTTGTTGTCTACAAAGAGCGTATAGAAATAAACTCCAGGCTGAAAATCTGAAACATTGATTAACAAAGAATTTCTCTCCGGATCCAACTCATACTCAGCTATAGGATTGCCAATGAAACTGTTGATGGTGATTTTTGCTTTGGCTTTTGGATTGACCAGCTCATAGTCGAGTTGCGCAATTCTACTACTTGGATTGGGGTACACATCACTGAGCTTTATGTCTTTATGGGAAAACTCCACTTTGGCAGTACCTGAAACTGAGTACCTAGCCTCAACCACGAAGTTTTCGCGAAGATTGTCTGCATTGACAAAATATAAATCAAAAGTACCCTTGGTCTCTGCAATACCCATTTCAAATTCCATGTAAAAATCTGTGTAAATCTCTCCCGGAGCTAGCTTGATGCTGACTTTGGCTAATTCTTTTTTCGGATCAAAACACTGATCACCAAAACACACCTTTACCTTTTGAGAAGAACCAATACCTCCGCGCACATTCTTCAATAAATATGTTTTTTGCTGGTTTGACTCGTTATGCAAGATGATAGTCTTTCGCTGAGAGGAGCCAATGTCACCCGAAAAATCAACCACTTCACTCAACACACGAACTTGCTGTGCACCTGCAAGTGCAGGTAGCAATAGCATCAGCCATGTGGAAATGAGTAGGAAGGATTTCATGTAGAAGTAAAATCAATAAGCGGAACCAGTTTGTAACGAGTATTTAATATACGGACAAAAATATCCAAACGGATACCCAAACTTTAAAAAAGGCGGTTAATTGTTGTTAACCTTCGAAAAAAAATCAAAACCTCCCTGATCTTATGAACGATCACGGAAGGTTTGGGAGACTTTCCATCCTTTTTCCGGGATAAAGGGCCTTTTGGATTTGTTCATCCGTAGGCATTTCCAGGCGGACATCCGGATCATTAAAGAACGTTTTCAGATCTGGATCGATTTCGATGACCTTTCTCCATTCATCAATATCTTTCCTATTAGGCCTATCTCCAATCCTCCATTTAAATCCTTCCAGTTGGCCATTTTTCTCATCAATTCTTTGGACAGGAATAAATTTGCCGTCAGGGCGAATTCCAAAGTTTGATTTTTTGATGTATCCATCTTCAAAGCCAAGTTCGATGGTGGCACTTAAAATTCGATTGACCCCTTGGGTCAGCGTATCTGCCTCCAACGCATAGTAAAGAGACTCTCCGTTTCCTTCGATAAATAGTTTTTGAATCTGACCTTCCTGAAAATAGCCGGTCATTTTCCTTCCTTTCATCTGATTGAAATTCAAGAGCGTGTCCGTCATGATTGCAAAAGCTTTGTCTTTCATGTAAACACGGTCAAGCTTTTCATTTGCTATAAAAAACACCATACTATCGGCTGAAATCTGGCTTTTCTGATTCCACATAACAGGATCTTTAAACAACTGAATGGAAGAATCTGAATAGTTGTAAAAAAGAGAATCTGCTTTTCCTGATAAGTCAGACTTGACCAACCTTACACCATGGTAGGCCAGCAAGTATTTCACAGAATCTTGCTCATTGTCATGAGAAATCAAGGTATCCGCTGCCATAAAAAGCGTATCCTTTTCAAAATACCTTCTAACTAGGGCATTGCCG
The DNA here is from genome assembly GCF_042657405.1 of Algoriphagus aquatilis. Lineage (NCBI taxonomy): Bacteria > Pseudomonadati > Bacteroidota > Cytophagia > Cytophagales > Cyclobacteriaceae > Algoriphagus > Algoriphagus aquatilis. The sequence goes on along the minus strand of NZ_JBHSKS010000013.1, from coordinate 62,100 downwards.
AAAACCTCGCTGTATTTCCGTTTTTCCCAATATTTACCCACATCACCAAAGACTTCAACTTTCCGCTCTTTATTGAATACCCGTACATCTTTCTTTCCTTCATAATAGGCCTCCAACTCGTCATAAAACAATTCGTCTGCTTTGACCCGGCTTTCGTCGGTCTCGACTAGCCCATCAAAAAACCGGAATTGTTTCTTTTGAGTATCGTAAAAGCTTCCATTTTGAGCATCCAGGTTGTAGCCTTCTTTGGAGACAATATTGGTCAGGCCTTGTGTCTGAGCTGTTTTTGGAACAGTCAAATAGATCAAATCATTGGTTTTCAGCGTGTAGTCGGGATTGACCAAAACCACATCTTGCTGAAAGCTGATTCGCTCGTAATTGATCTCGTAGATGCCGGTTTCGCTGGTAAGTACATTGACCGAGTCCACCACTTTGCCTTTATCAAAATAATTGGCAACGTTAGTTTCCCGATTGTAATCCAAAAATTCCGTGTAGAGCGTGGTCTTTTGATTGGTGAAAACCACATTTTTTCTCAGTTTGGCGATTTTGGTATTTCCATCGTACTCGGCATAAGAGCTTTTGGTAGTGATCGGGTCTTTCTCGTCTTCTATCCTAACCCTACCAAAGAGCTGGGCTCTATTTTCGCCTCGATAAAAATGCGCAGAGTCACAATAAATCAACGAGTTCTGATGCTTCATTTTGACTGCGCCAAGTAGCCTTTCAAAACCGCTAGCCCCTTGAAGCAAATCCGCACTGATAATCTCCAAAGTCGAAGACTGCTGTGCCCAACTTGTGCCTGATGGAGTCAGGAAAATCAGCAGCAATAGAAAGTAAGGAGAAAAACGAATGTTCATAAATCGTTGGATGTCGGCAAAATTAGCAGAAAAAGCTATTTTTGATTAATGCGCGAAGTCTTTATCTCCCACATTCAGTCCCGTCAGCTTTTATTACCTCAGCATCGATACCTTTTGGCCTGCAGTGGCGGAATGGACAGCATGGCTTTGGCAAACTTACTCCTGCAAGCAGGCATTCCCTTTGATATAGCTCATGTCAATTTCAAATTGAGAGAAGAGGAGAGCGATGGAGATCAATCTTTCGTGGAAAACTGGGCCCAAAAGCACCAAATCAATTTTCACCTGAAAATTGCTGATACGAAGTATTTATCACTTTCTCAGGGAATCTCCATTCAAATGGCTGCACGGGAAATCCGATATGCCTTTTTCGAAGAAATCCGAGCCAAATTCAACCTAAACGGAATCCTACTGGCTCATCATGAAGATGATCAGTTGGAAACGATCTTCCTCAACCTCCTCCGAGGAACAGGGATAGAGGGTGTCTACGGAATGAGTGAGCGAAAGGGTTGGCTGATTCGACCGTTGCTTCCATTTTCTAGAGCAGAATTAACTGATTTTATGAAATCGGGCGGGTTGGAATGGAGGGAAGACAGCTCAAACGAGAAATCAGACTACAAGCGTAACAAGCTGCGGCACCACGGACTCCCCGCCATCCTTAGCTTGGAAGCTGATGCCCGAAAAAACCTTCTGACCAGCTTTGAACGGTTGAAGGATACAGGGAGGGCCTTTTCAGGTTTGTTTGACTATTGGAAAGCAACAAGCATTGTGGAAAAGGATGGAATCCAACTTCTCAAGTACTCGGACATTGCCCATCTGCCCGGTGGAGCATCGCTTTTGTACTTTTGGCTGAGGTCATTTGGGTTCAATTCGGACCAAACCCAACAGATTTGGGAAAGTCTTGCTGAAATAAAGCCGGGCACCGTGTTCATCGGAAAAGACTTTCAGCTATGGCTTGACCGAAAGGAGATGATGCTCTGTCCCAAACCCTTTCCCTTTGAAACCCTCCACATTCAAAAAAATGACCCTGAGCTAAACCTGCCTGAGGGAACCTATGATATCTCTCGATCTTCGGAGCCTCAAGCTATCGATCTCCGACTTCAAAATGCGCTTTTGGATTTAGATCGCTTGGAATTCCCACTAGAGATTCGCCTTTGGAAAGAAGGTGATCGATTTTTTCCGCTTGGTATGCAATCGGAAAAGAAAATTTCGGATTTTCTCATCGATCTCAAGGTGCCTTTGCCCAAAAAGCAGGAAGTAAAGGTGCTTGTTTCAGGAAATAAAATTGCCTGGGTAATTGGGATGAGGATTGCCGACTGGGCAAAAATCACCCCTGCTACCCGCCAAACCATTCACTTCAAAAAACGCTAAATCATGCGAAATCCTTTTTCAAAAACCTATGAACCTAAGGAACTGCAAATGTTTGACTTCATGCAGGGGATCAGATTTTTTGAACGATTGAGACAGAAAGAGCTTGCCCGATTTCTGCCTGCCATGCACGAGCGTAAGTATGTAAAGGATGAAGTGGTTTTTTTCACCAAAGACCCGAGCCAAGCTCTTTATCTGATCCGAAGAGGACAAATAGATCTCACCATCGATGTCAGGGACAACTTTGAAACGATCCTGCAAATGAAGCGAGGTGATGCCTTTGGAGAGAATTCTTTGCTCGAAAATGCCAAAAGAACCTACACCGCCTTGGTGACATCAGACGAGGCCGAGCTGATTGTGATTCCTCACTTTGCCATACAGGAGATTTTTGACAGCAACCCGAAAATCAAAGCCAAGATGATGACTTCCTTGGCAGAATACTACAATACCAATAATCAGCGGTTATTCAGATCCTACAGGGAATCATTTGGATTTTTCAGCCTCCGACAAATGTTTGAATAAACAGCTCATCTGTCAGACGTTTCATTCATCAAAAATCGGTTAAAAGGCAACAAACTAATCTCTGGCAGGTTTCTCTACGTAAGCATTGCTTATTAACTTAGCGGCGCTTTATAAGGCAGTTCACATAAAAAAAATCTATAAGAAACATGAGCAAAGTAACCGTAGTTGGTGCAGGTAACGTAGGTGCCACCTGTGCCGATGTTTTAGCTTATCGCGAGGTAGCAGAAGAAATCGTATTGGTAGACATCAAGGAAGGCATCGCCGAAGGCAAGGCACTTGATATCTGGCAAAAAGCACCAATCAACCAGTACGATAGCCGCACTGTGGGTTCTACCAACGATTACAGCAAAACTGCCAATTCTGACGTGGTAGTGATCACTTCAGGTCTTCCAAGAAAACCAGGCATGACCAGAGACGATTTGATCGAGACCAACGCTGGAATCGTGAAAATGGTGACTGAAAATGTGATCAAATATTCTCCAAACGCCATCATTATCGTAGTTTCCAATCCTCTCGACGTCATGACCTATCAGGCACACTTGACTTCAGGCTTGCCAAGAACAAAAGTGATGGGTATGGCAGGTATCTTGGACACTGCCAGATACAGAGCGTTTTTGGCTGAGGAACTCAACGTTTCCGGTAAGGAAATCCAGGCGATCCTTATGGGAGGTCATGGAGATACCATGGTACCACTTCCAAGATATACGACTGTAGCAGGTATCCCTGTGACAGAATTAGTGGAAAAAGAAAAACTGGATGCAATCATCGAAAGAACCAAATTCGGTGGCGGTGAGCTGGTAAAACTCATGGGAACCTCTGCATGGTATGCGCCGGGCTCAGCAGCTGCTCAAATGGTAGAAGCTATCCTTAAAAATCAAAGAAGAGTATTCCCGGTATGTATCAAGCTTGACGGTGAGTATGGAATCGATGATTGCTACTTAGGTGTGCCTGTAATTTTGGGTAAAAACGGTATCGAAAAAGTAATCGAACTGGACCTTAATGCAGAAGAGAAAGCGCTTTTGGAAACATCAAGAGGCCACGTGAAAGAAGTAATGAATGTATTGGACCGCTTGGGTAAATAATCCAAACACCTGATCCAGCTGGACCTAAGATTCTTCCGATGATTCCGGAGTTTCTTAGGTCTTTTTTTGTATACTCAATGTTTAATCACCCCCTATCCCTGTGAAAATCTGGAAAAGTCTATTGGTCATCCTGATTCTCAGCCTTCTGGTTTGGGGAGGCTATGTGCTGTATGAGAAATATATTTTTTCACGAAAAATCAATAGCCTAGAACTGATTTCAGGGGATGCAATTTTCATTTTTGAATCCACTCAAGCAGATCAAACTTGGAACGAACTGGTCAATCAACCTGTCTGGAATCCGTTATCCAGATTCCCTGCATTCCAGTCGATCGCTTCGCAACTAGGCACTCTTGACAGCCTTCTGGGTGGCAACGGATCACTTTCCAAAATTCTGCGAAAAAAGCAAGTTACCGTCAGTTACCATGCCACGGGAGTAGATAATTTCAGTTTACTTTTTACTGTCAATTTTGGGAATACCCCTCCGACAGAATTATTGGAAGATCTTAGGTCTAAAATCCCTTCCAAAGCTCGCTTCCAAACCCGAAACTACAGTGATCTGGAGATTCTGGAGTATTTGGATCCCTCCAACTCCAGGAAATGGTCAATTACGACACTCAATAATGTACTCTTGATATCCTCTTCTTCTTTCGTGATTGAGGAGGCAATTCGCTTTTACCTAAGCGATACACCCAATCAACTTTCAGATAAACTAGGGAATCAACTGGAAGCCAATTCTGGATTGGGCAGGCTGATTCTGACTTCTCAGGGGCTGAGCAGGTTACTGAGCGGAATCAGTTCCACCCGGGAAAGCAATATGATCAAAGAATTGAGTCTTTCGGACTACGTGGTCGCCTTGGATTTGGCATTTGAAGAGAATCAATTGGTCTTTAAAGGACCTGTCAAATTGGGGAATGAGATCAATTTTCTCCCTTCCGTCCAGGCCCAGTTTCCCGAATTTGAGAAGTTGATCTCTACAAAAACTCAAGCGATCACTCAAATCAATCTGGACGGTATTCTTAAAACCCAAAAACTTCAAAATCCTGCTTTCACGCCGATATCCACACTTAGCGGGGAAATCCAAACCAAATTGATTGAGCGGGGATTTTTAGACGACTTTACAGGAGAAATGTACTTGCTTCAACTCGAACCAATCGGCAATCAGACCGACATTCAGGCTCTACTCGTCAAAACCAATCAACCAGAACAAATTTGGGCCTATCTCAAGGAGTTCAGAAGCAACTCCGAGTTTGAGTCGGGTGACTTTTACAGAGAGAATGAAATCCTGTTTTTCCCTGAAGAAGAATTCCCTGCACACCTGTTCAACGGGAAATTTTCAGGATTTGACCAGACTCATATCAGTTTCTTGGAAGACATCCTGGTGATGACCAATTCAGCACAGGGAATGAAATTGTTGATGGACGATTACTACCAGGGGAATACTTGGGCCAGATCTACGAAAGACTCTTTTTCAAAAGCCATTTCACCGTCTTCGGGCTACAGCAAAACCTTCTTTTTAACTAAAATCTGGGATCATTGGGTGCAGACAAGCAATCCTACATGGAGTACATTTCTGCAAAAATATGAAGCCGAATTCCAGGCTTTCCCGATCGTGAGTTTCAAAATCAATCACTACCCCTCAGGCCCTGAGGGGAGTTTAACCCTTTATTTTTCTCAGAATACGCCGGCTGAAACTACTACCAAAAAATCATTTGAGCTGGTATCAGGAAAGCAAATCAGTCTTGGCCAACAGATCACCTATGGCCCAAAAGTGATCAAAAACTTTAATGACAACACCCAAGATCTCGTCATTCAGGATCAAGATCACGTCCTTTACCTCCTCAATTCTGATGGTGAGCAGGTTTATACTATTCCCCTTTCAGGACCAGTGATTTCAGACGCGTTCCAGATCGACTTTTTCAAAAATGGGAAACTGCAATTACTCTTCGCCACAGAGGAACAAATCTATGCGATCGATCGATTGGGAAATTTTCTCCCGGGTTTTCCACTATCTATTCCAGAAGACAAGCTCACCAACCTGAATTTGGTGGACTATGAACAGACTCGGGAATACCGGTATTTTGCCGCTACAGAAAAAGGGAACCTTTGGCTGTTTGACAAAACCGGTAAGGCTTTGGAAGGCTGGAGCCCACTCCAACTCGGGGAAACGGTCATTGGAGCACCGTTTCATTTTAGGGTTCCCGGAAAAGGGGATTTTATGATCGCGCAAGGCAAGTCGGGCAAAGTTCATTTTTTCAATAGGAGAGGAGAAAAACAGCCTGGCTCTCCCCTGGATTTGGGAAAAGAGATCAGTTCCACAGCAAAATTGATTTCAGGAAACTCTCCAGTTCTTTCGGCCATCACCCAAGGAGGGGAATTGGTGAGAGGATCATTTTCAGGGGAAATTCAGTATCGAAACCAACTCGAAAAGTCTAATCGAGATGATCGCTTTGAGTTAATTACAGACCAAAAAGGTAACTCAAGTCTTATTTTGATGAAGCAATTCAACAAGACAGTCATACTCAATGACAAGGAGGAATCGTTGATGACCTTACCCATTTCGGGCGAACATGCATGGTTTGGCTTCTTTGATTTTGGATCAAACCGAAAAATCCTCGCTGTAACCGACTTGGAACAAGGGTTTGGATACTTATATGACCTTTCGGGAAACATGCTCACCAATGCTCCGCTCGAAAGCGAAGGTGAAATCCAAATCACTCACCAACCTCAATTGGGTCAACTGCTCATTCGTACCCGATCCGGAAAAAACCTCTTTGAATACGTCATACCTGACTAATCAGGTCACGAATCGTTAACAATTCCCAAAGTTGCTAAAGCCTAGTCCTATCGCTCATGATTAAGAAATTACTCCTCATATGCTCTTTCAGCCTCCTGTTAGTCAGTCAAGGATTTGGACAGCTCCTCGTGGACGAACAAGATTCCAAACCTTTACCTGAGGGAGTAAATCTCAGCTCTCCCTACCACACTACCTTAAGTTTCTTTTTCAACCTGGATCCCAAAAACTTTAAACCTAACCGAGCAGCTAGGACCTTAGATCGACGAGGCGTAATTGGCGATCCAGAAGAACTTGCTGTAAAGCTCCAGCAAGTGCTAGAGGGAAAGGGGATCATCATCCGCACGAGCGAAATTCCAAATGAGCCAAACTATGTGGATTCTGCCTCAAACGCGGAGCACAAATACTATTTTGATAAAAAAAGACTTCCCGCCATCTACTTGGAGAAGCAAGGTAGTCAATGGAAATTCTCTTCTTTTTCAGTAAGCCAAATCGCTCAGCTACATTCAGAAACCTATCCTTTGGGAACAGATAAGCTTCTCAATCTGCTGCCAAAAATGGGAACTGAGCAATACTTAGGGCTTCAACTCTGGCAGATTTTGGGAATTTTGATCCTTATTCTGATGACCTTTTTGGCACATTTGGTCTTTACTTTTTTGGTAGACAGAGTCCTCCTTTATCTAATGAGCAGATTGGGCTATGGCGATATCGGAAAAAATTACCTCCTCCCAATCGCCAAAATTACCAGCTTTTACCTGATCGTGCTGCTACTATCGCTATTGATCAGAGTATTGCATCTTCCGGTTGAGATTTGGGCCTGGATAGTAGTGGTCTTCAATACGCTGAAGCCCTTCTTGATCATGGTGATTTTTTACAAAATAGTAGATGTCATTGCCGCCTATTTTGCCAGTCTCGCCGCCAAAACTGCCTCCACGCTGGATGATCAACTTGTTCCGCTGCTTCGCAAAACACTCAAGGCACTCGTCATCATCGTGGGCACACTTTTCATTCTGAGAGATGGACTCGATTTGGATATCATTCCTTTCTTGACCGGATTATCGATCGGCGGTGTGGCCATCGCGCTTGCTGCCCAGGACACGATCAAAAACTTCTTCGGCTCGATCATGATCTTTATCGATAAGCCTTTCCAGGTAGGGGATTGGGTGACTTCGGGAGAAATCGACGGGACTGTCGAGGAAGTCGGCTTCAGGTCTACGCGAATCAGGACCTTCAGAAACTCACTAATGTATGTTCCAAACGGAAAAATAGCGGACGCCGTCGTCGACAATCACGGGTTGAGACAATACAGAAGATTTACCACTACGCTGACCATCACCTACGACACGCCTCCGGCATTGATAGACCAGTTTGTCATAGGCTTGCGAGAAATCATCAAAACCCATCCCAAGACCAGAAAAGACCTTTATCATGTCTACTTCAACAACCTTTCGAGCTATAGTCAGGATGTGATGTTTTACATTTTCTTTGAGGTCCCAAATATTCAGGAAGAACTCCAGTCTAGGCACGAAATCTTAATTCAGATTGTCAAACTGGCACATACCCTTGGGATACGATTTGCCTTTCCTACCCAAACCTTGCACATGGAGACATTTCCCGAGAAAAAGGGGTTAGGACAAGAGCAACTCGATAGCCAGGTTTATGAAAACCTACTCCAAAAGTTTTTCAAAATGGAATTGGGCAAAAAGGTAGAGTAATTTTCAATTCTTGACTTGGAAATAGGTTCGCTTCACCGAAGGAACCCCATTTTGAATTTCTCGCTCCCAGAAGACAAATATTCCAGCTAAGTCAGGGGCTTGTACGCTGATTTTATTCTCATTTTCTCCCCAAAACAAGACAGTTCTCCAATCCGGAAACCTGTCATTGGCAGCTGACGAAGAAAACTGCTTCTTGTCCAATTCGATAAATGGCTGAAGTCCATGGTAATCAAAAAAGCGCGCAGAGGGCGCCAGCGGAAACAGTCCGAAATTATTGGTGTAACTGGAAAAACTCAATACTCCCGGATAGGTTCGATCATTGAGGTAAAACTCCCGATTAAGCACTTCCAATCGTTGCAGCAATTTTGGATTAAAGGAAGCCAACAAATCCGAATCAAAGACAGGCATGGCATCCACTACAATCAAGGGATTAGCTTCAAAAACTGTTTTGTTAGCCTCATTGAGCAATCGAAACTCCTTCTTTTTCTCTCTGGTGCGAACGGCTACACTTGGTACGTATTCCCTTAACACTGTCTCTACATTTTCAAAACGGGTATAATCATCCAGGTGATAAGTATAGTCTGCCACGAATCCAGTCACCACTTCCAAGGAGTCGTTTTCGAAGCGCTCCAAAAAATAAGTTTGCATCATGGAAGCCTTCAGCAGCCGGCTGAGTTCTTCCAATTGGGATTCCTGGATGGTCAGCTCAGGGAAGTCAAACTCCTTTCGAAAGGTGGTTTTAATTACAGGGGAAATGACCTCCAATCCAGGCATTTCCTGACCATTTTCGAGCTGCACGATCAATCGATCCCAATGTCGTAAGCCACCTATGTCAAAAACCAAATTTCCGTTTCGATCGGGATGGTCTGTAAATAGCGCACTTTGGACACCATGCACCGAAAGAAAATAGGTTAAGGTGGTATCTGGGGTGGGGACTTTTACTTTGACCACATGACCAAATAGCTCGGGCAAAAGATTTTCTTTTACTAAATCGGTATAAACTTCATCTGATTTCCATTGATGCTGCTCCTCAGGAAGAAAAGGGTTGGCAATTGAAATCCCCGAAGCGTTCGCCACAGCAACTCCACCTACTGAAGCAGGGAATTCAACTGTAGCTCCTTTAGCGACTTGCTGACTTGCTTGAATAACTGCTTTTTGAGAATTATTGGATGACTTGGGTGGTATTCTTGGATTGATCACGGTCACAAACTGCTGAGAAATACCGGCATTGATATCCAAATAAGGACTGATGCGGGTGTAAACTCTCAGTAAATAATGATCCGATGGGGTCTGTTCCGGAATTTTGAGGTAATTGACGGCCTCGCCTTTTTGTAAAGGGACTTTGGCGTGAATGATGGAAACAGCATTTCGGTCAACCAACTCGGCATAAACGACTTGGGAGGCCGAGGGCTCCGTTCCTATGGTGACTTTGGCATCAAACCAGATTTTCTCCCCTGAGAAGTAAAGGGTTTTAGGGGTTTGAAAACTGACCTGTTCCACTGGATTGGTCATTGATTGACCAAAGACCGATTGATTGCCCAGCCAGATGGTCAGGATGACAAGCCAATAGCTGGAAATTTTGAGGAAATGAGTATCTGAAGTTTTTAACAGCATAGAGAAATCAATTGTCTTCCCAAAAATCCGGTCGAATGGGAGATGCATATAGGGTACAATCCGTGCAACGGCGAGAGGAAGGATAATAACCAATGATGGTAGTTCCCTGCATTAATTCTCGAGCGGGCACAGTAGCACCATTACCAAAAGTCTCAGGGTATGCAGCTCTCAGTACCGCCACTTCTCCGATTACACAATCATTAAACTGAGGATCTATGTAGTTCCAAGGGCTTACCTCAGCTCGATTGACATAAATTCGTTTTTGTCGGATTACGCCTAGACTCACCTGACCGATCACCGGGCTGGAGGCGTTGTCCAAGCTTTTGATATTTCCTCCAATCAGGGAAGGCAAAGGGCTAAAAATAGACCCAATATCTTCCGTGTTTTTCCTTAAAATCTCCCAAAACTGAACATCCTTGGAGGCAATTCCCTTTTGGGAGATCAGAATACTGTAACGCTCCATGATCCGCTCATCTCCTTCGGGAATTTCAGTCACAGTTTTTTCAAAAACTACCTGATCCTGAAACCTCGAGCTGGTCTCAATAACGATATCAGGGCTGGGTTCGGTCTTGAAGCAAAGAGAGTTTTGCTCAGCCTCAGTTCTTTGCCTCACATCTCTCAATCTGGAGTCGTAGATATAGGGAGTTCTGATTCTAGGCCTGTAAATCCAAGTTTCTTCAAAAGTCCAAAGGAAATCATCCGCCTCTGCATTCCCCTGAGTAGATACAAAAATTTCCACACCATCTTGGTCCCTCTTGAAGCCTCCATCGATGATCTCCGGGGTGTTGATAGGCTTGAGTACTTCAGAAGCATACCGCTCACCTGACTTCAGTACTATTTCGAGTGTGTAAGTTTGTTTTTCGTCTATGTTTCTCTCGAAGAGGTAAATACCCTTACCTTTTTCAGAAAGGGAAAACTGTTGACCATTTTGACTTCGGAGGAGTACTGTTGCGCCAATTTCGGGAAGCATGGAGGCTGAAGAGGAAAGTGGCACGGTCCTGCTAAGCTTAAGTTCGCTTTTCATACCCTCCGTATCCAAATAGCCTTCCACTACCAAAATTCGAAGTTCAGTATCGGGAACCTCTGGATCAAAAGGAGTCCGGCAACTACTCAAGATCCCAATCAAAACACAAAACAATAACCAACTTCTATTCATCAGAATCTGAAATTATAAGTGATAAAAGGAATAGGTTCAGCAAAAATCGCCAGCTGATAGCCTTGAAGCTTTCCTCCCTCCGGCACATAATAGACCGAATAGGCATTGTCTCTTCCCAGAATATTATAAACACCAAAAGACCAAGATGCATGAGCAAGCTTTTTGACTTTATGATTTCCCTCCAAGTTTATGGAAAAGTCCATTCGGAAATAATCCGGTACGCGGAAGGAATTTCGGTCAGAGAAATATACTCGCTCAGCTCCACCATATTCAAACTTGGCGATCGGTAATGTGACCGGTCTTCCCGTGCTGTATTTACCCGCCATGGTCATATTTAGCCTACGGCTGAGTTCATAATTTATGACCACATTCGCATTGTGTGGCTGATCAAAGTTGCTGGGATACCATTCGGAGCGATTGATCTGCTCCTTTCTCTCTGTAGGATCAGTTTGAAGTAGCGATCGGCTGTAAGTATAAGCAATCGAACCGTTCAGCTTACCCTGGAGTTTTCTCAGGTAAAATTCTGCCCCATAAGCTTTGCCTTGAGTTACCAATACGTCCTGTTCGATTCGATCATTCAGCACGATCTGCGCTCCTGACTTGTAATCCAGGAGATTTTGCATGGTTCGGTAATAGACTTCTGTCGAAAGCTCATACATCCCCTGCTTCATGTTTCTGAAAAAGCCCAAAGCATACTGGATCCCACGCTGAGGCTTCAGGAATGGATCACTAAGCTTCCAAGTGTCTGTAGGAGTAATGACGGAAGAATTGCTCAGTAAGTGGATATTTTGCCTCATGGAATTGACTCCTGCTTTGATAGAGGACCAATTGGAAAGTGCGTATCTAGCCGAGAACCGAAACTCCGGACCATGGTAAGTTTGGACATTTTCCCCATTTCCGAAGACGGTTTCTCCCGTAATATTTTCCGAAAGGAAAGGCTCTCCGGCAGCATATACTGGCAAAGTCTGTGGCCCAAGGAACCGGTAAAAATTATACCTGAGTCCTCCACTCATCGTCAGTTGCTCATTCACTTCAAATTCATCTCCGATAAATAGCGACCAATCCATGGCTTTTTCCGAAGCTACCTGGTCTGGAATGACAATGCTTTGGGTACCAAATGGATTGATTTTTCCTGGATTTAACTGGTAGTAAATCCCATGGACACCATAAGTCAATATATGCCTGTCTCCTTTTTCCTGTCTAAACTGTGCCTTCAAAAACTGCTGCTTGATATCGAAGCGATACTGATAGGAATTGAGAGGATTGTCTTCTCCTTCCACCAAAAAATCGTAACCATCCTGACCTGCTGAAAAAGTCGCCTCCAACTCATCATTGAAATAGTGTGTCCATGACACCGCAAAATTCTGATTGGAATAGCTGTAAACCGTATCCGGATCAAACTGGAATTCATCCTTACTAAAGTATCCGGAAACTCGAATCGCATCCTTTTCACTGAATCGGTGCTCTACCGATCCATTGAAATCCGCGAAAAATGCACGGCTTGCACCTAAGTCAATCCTGTCCTGCAAAGCATCCAACAACCAATCTGAATAAGTCAGTCGAGTCCCTAAGATAAAGGTCGTATTAGCTCCTATCGGCCCATCGATACTCAATCTGCTGGTCATGGGACCAATACCACCCGAGCCCCCGATTTTGTCAGTCCTGCCTTTTTTTGGAGTCACTTGTAAAACAGAGGAAAGTCTTCCACCTAAGCTAGCCGGAACTCCCGCTTTGTACAACTCCACGCCCTGGACCATATCAGAATTGACTGCAGAGAAAAAGCCGAACAAGTGAGAGGGATTAAACAAGGTATTTTGATCCAAAAGAATCAAGTTTTGATCTGCAGCACCGCCTCGCACATTGAAGCCCACACTTGCCTCGCCTGCCGTATTCACTCCAGGCATGGTCAGGATACCTTTGATGATGTCCACCTCTCCCATGACCGCAGGAAGTTTACGCATCTGCTGGACAGAAAGAGACTGAACGCCCATTTCAGGCCGGGATACATTGGTCAACGCTCCTGATCTAACCACTACTTCATTCAGAGCAAACACTCCTTCACCGATATTCAGGTCAAGCGTACCATTTCCCTGAACATCCAAAAGTCGCTGCTCGGTATATCCTCCGATATTCTGGACGAGGAGTGTTTTGTATCCTTTGGGAATAGTGATTTCATATTTTCCCTCCTTATCCGTGATGGTTTGTTGCATCGATTCTTTTTCATAGACGATGGCTCCTTCTATGGGCTGATTATTTTCCAGACTTTTAACCACCCCTACGAGTTTGGCTTCATTTCCCCCACCTGGAATCCCGATTACATAACGTCTATTGCGTACAAATTCATCTTGAGCCCCTGACGCTGAAAAACTTGAAGTTGGAGCCTGAAAATAATTTGGCAGAAAATCGACCTGGAGTTTTTCACCTTTGGAAACAAAGACCTCTTTTTGGGCGGAAATGGAAAATTTCAAATCCGTCTTCAGAAAAATCACTGCAAGCACATCTTCCAATTTGTCCTTATTCGCTTGGAGATTGACTGTCAGTCCTGCCACATCGCTTTCCTTGAAAAAAAATCGATAAGAAGTCTCTTTTTCCACCAATTCAGCGAATCGATCAAAGGTAACCCCCGGAAAGAATCCTGTAATCCTGTTTTCCTCTTGGGAAAAGGCCAATTGGCTTAAGAAAAAAGAAGCCATCAGCAATACCAAACTTTTATAAAATCCCTTCATCTGTATCAATCCACGCTGGGGTGAGAAACTAGAAAACTCAAAAAACCCTCTGGATTTGGTTTGAATTGAAGACCTTTAGCTTTCAGTTCTTTCTTTAGGACTTTTGGTTCCAAGCCCAAAGCCAAGTAAGCATCTGAAGCCTTTTTCACTACTGTAAATATTCCATCATTTAGGATAAAGAAATCTACTTTTTCGAGATATTCTTCGTCAAATCGGGACATTTCTCTGAGCGCCTTCGTGGTCTTATAGCGCTTTGCCAGTGCGATTGCTTTCCCCTCTCCGACTACTTGATAGATCCCATTTCCGTGTCGGGAATAGGATTCATTACCAGAAAAGTGTCTGAATAAGTCTCCATTGGAAAGAGAGAAGCCATCGATTTTCTCCGGCTTGATCAAGATCTTCTGATTGAAAATGGGATGGAAAGTAACCAACTGATCTCGGAAGCAATCATAAACAAGGGGCACAGCGGGATAGGTAATTCCGTTGATCCTTAGTGTGCCTGACTCAAACTGACGGGTACCATAGTAGGGTTCGCCCTTGATCAGAGAAGATGGTTCTGCAAATTGCCCGCCAGTGATCAGTTCCTGGAAATAGGGAATTTGCTCCCGATAGGCTGGGATATAGGGCAAATTTTCGCCCGCTACTTGTGCAGAAATTCCGTTACTCAGAAAAAAGAAAACTGGACTCAGGAAAAACACTATTTTAAGCATCTTGAAAAATACGATTGAAAATTCTTATTGAAACCATTTATTCAAAATATGTTTAAACGGATTCAAGATGTTTTCAGCGGATAAAAACAAAGCTCCTATGACATCCAGAAGACAACTCCTAAAAACACTAGCCTTCGCACCACTCGCTGCGACAGCCACTTCTGTGCAGGCTGCCACTACTTCCAAGGAATCGACACAGTTTAAATTCTCTCTCAACACCAGCACGATACGAGGTCAAAAACTGAGCCTCCCCCAGATCATCGAATTGGCAGCTCGATCTGGTTATGATGGATTTGAACCTTGGATGATGGAAATCGAAGCCTATGTAAAAGAAGGTAAGACCATTGCATCCCTAAAGAAGCTGGCTTCCGATGCTGGGCTTGAGTTTTTCGACTGCATCGGTTTTCCGACGTGGATGGCCCAAGACGAAGAGAAAAGCAAGGCTGGTTTTGCTCAAATGGAAAAGGAAATGGGAATCCTTGCCGAATTGGGATGTGCGCGAGTAGCTGCACCGGCCATCGGAACCGAGGCCCCACTAGACTTGCTAAAGGCAGGTGAACGCTATAAAAAACTCCTTGAGTTGGGCAGAAAAACTGGGGTTATGCCTCAATTGGAATTTTGGGGGGCCTTTCCCTCTTTCTTCCATCTTGGGCAAGCCATGGCGGTGGCAGCAGCCGCAGATGACAAGGATGCCAAAATCCTCGCAGATGTCTATCACCTATTCCGAGGAGGTTCCGGTTTTGAAGGAATGAAAATGCTGGATGGGCATGCGATAGATATCTTTCACATGAATGATTTCCCTGCCAGCATCCCCAGAACAGAACAACAAGATAAAGATAGAGTGATGCCTGGTGACGGGGGTGCTCCGATGAAAGAATTGGCAGAGACATTAAAGTCGAAAGGTGGACAAATTATCCTCTCTCTGGAGCTTTTCAATCCCACTTACTATGCCATGGACGCAAGTATGGTGGTGAAAGAGGGATTGGAGAAGATGAAACGGTTTTTCTAAACTGTCCTGATTAAAGATTAAAAAGAGTGGCCCACGAGTTAACTCGTGGGCCACATCATTTTTTCACCCAAACAAATCCGAGCTCAGGTATCGATCTCCCCTGTCGCAGGTGATGCAGACGATGAGACCTTCATCGAGTTCTTTGGAAAGCTCTATAGCTGCATGAAGTGCTCCCCCACTGCTCATTCCGGCGAGGATTCCTTCTTCTTTTGCCATCCGTCGAGTCATTTCAGTCGCTTGTTGTTGACTGACATCTATCACCCGATCTACTCTTTCTCTTTCAAATATCTCCGGCAAAAATTCTGGGGACCAACGTCGAATTCCAGGTATACTTGACCCGTCTGTAGGTTGAGTACCAACAATCTGAATCGCAGGATTCATTTCCTTTAAGTACCGGGATACTCCCATGATCGTACCCGTAGTACCCATAGCAGAAACGAAATGGGTGACTTTTCCTTCCGTATCTCTCCAGATCTCTGGCCCTGTGGTCTTGTAGTGTGCGAGGTAATTGTCCGGGTTGCCAAACTGATTGAGCATGAAGTAACCTTCCTCATCGCGCATTTGTTCGGCCAAAACCCGTGAATATTCGATTGTCTTGGCAGCGGGAGTGAGAACGACTCTGGCCCCGTAGGCTTCCATGGAGAGTACGCGCTCTTTTGTGGAATTGTCAGGCATAATTAAGGTCATTTCCAGACCCAGCACTTTAGCTACCATAGCCAAAGCAATTCCAGTATTTCCACTGGTCGCTTCTACAAGCTTATCTCCTTTTGTGATATCACCTCGATCCAAGGCAGATCGCAACATATTGTACGCTGCACGATCCTTGACACTTCCTCCGGGATTTTGACCTTCCATCTTACAGAAGATTTTTACCTTGGGATGGGTAGGAATATGCTCAAGCTCCACGAGGGGAGTATTTCCAATCAGTTCAAAGAGTCGCATCGAAATCATTTTTGAATACATATCGATCTGTCACCAATCCATCTTCATGGTGAATTTGGGTTTGGTAATAGACTTTGGAATTAGCCGGCACTGATTTGGTCAACCAGACATTTCCTCCAATCACGGAATCTTTACCAATAACCGTCTTTCCTCCCAAAATCGTCGCTCCTGCGTAAATGATTACATTGTCTTTGATTGTTGGGTGCCGTTTTAAATCCGCATCAGCTTTGTCCACACTGAGTGCACCTAGTGTAACACCCTGATAGATTTTCACATGGTTGCCAATCACGGTAGTTTCACCAATCACCACTCCTGTACCGTGATCTATGCAAAAAAATTGACCAATAGTAGCTCCAGGGTGAATATCCACACCGGTACGACTATGAGCGATTTCGGTGATCATCCTTGGGATCAATTTAATCCCCAACTGATGAAGAAGGTTGGCAATTCGATAGGCCGAAATTGCATAAAACCCGGGATAGCTTCTCAAAATCTCTGTTTTGGACTTGGCTGCAGGATCACCTGCATACATGGCATCCACATCCTGATGAACCCAATCAAAAACTAGCTCAAGCCGATCAAAAAAATCCTTCGCCAATATTGAACCTATCCCTGAATGCAAATGGTGGTTTCTTGATAAAATCGAAGCCAATTGTTCGCGCAAAAGAATCAGCCTAGCAGCCACTTCTTCTTGACTTTTGGCCTTCTGCACCGCATATTCGGGAAATAACAAACCCAGCAATTCTTCAAAAAACTGCTGAATCACTTTCGGCGAAGGGCAATCCGAGCACTCTTGATGAGTACGAAATATTTTTGATACCAGAGAGTTCATGGAGGAAAAGAGGAGCAATTACATCACAAAACCAACCCGTATTACATAAGGTTCATTGTAATAGGAATTGCGGTTGTCATGCATCAGATTATAGAGAAAAGTAAAATTCGCGCCACCTCTTGGCCCAAAAGGCGCAAAATAGCCCGCTCCTAAAAAGAAGGCATCCGTCCAAGTACGCTGAAATCTGTCATTGAAAAAGTTGTAGGCATTCCAGTTGATCGACTCAAATTCGGAATAGGCAAAGATGTTAGGCAGGACATTGTAGCGGGTAAAAACCCTTCCACCGTAGGATGATCCGGCTGATCCTTGAAATCGGTTGTCATCATAATACTGATAAGTGGCACCGATGCCAGATGAAAACTTCGGTGTAATCATTACTCCAGCTAGAGGGGAAACATCAATGAGTGTAACCGTACCAAATTGCAACCCCAAATTTCCTCCAAAATACATCCTGTCTTTGAAAGATGGATTCTCATCGGGGTCAATTTCTCGTTGTCCAAAAGCTATGGACTGGAAAAGGACGCATACAAAAGTCAAAGAGATCCAGAATTTATTTCTCCACAACGACATAAAGATCTTCGGTTGGTTTCTTCATCAGGTAACGTTCACGAGCAAACTTTTCCAAAAGTTCAGCATTACTCATCAATTCTTCCCTTTCGGTTTTGATCTGCTGTTTTTTCTCCTGGTAATATTCCTTTTGATTTTCTAGATTCCAAAGTTTCTTGGTAAGTCTGAGATGGATTATCACACTGTTAGAATCGATAAATATCATCCAGAAGAGAAAAAACACAATGGAAAGGAAGTAAAAATTGCCTGCGTACTTGAAGATTTTCTTCATAAGAATAGATCAGATTCGGTCTGAAGGTACAAAAATGATGCAAAAAAAAGACAGCCCCAATTAGGAGGCTGTCTTGGAATGAACATTCGGTGTGAGAATTATTTCAATCTACCTTTGAAAACTGCTGATTCTCCCAACTGCTCCTCAATTCTGAGCAACTGATTGTACTTAGCCATACGGTCTGAACGAGAAGCAGAACCAGTCTTGATCTGTCCACAGTTTACAGCCACAGCCAAATCAGCAATTGTAGAATCTTCTGTCTCTCCTGATCTGTGAGACATTACTGCTGTAAATCCAGCTTTATGAGCCATGCTGATAGCATTCAAAGTTTCGGTAAGTGTACCGATCTGATTTACTTTTACCAAGATGGAGTTTGCAGACTTTTCTTCAATGCCTCTCTTCAAGAATTTGACATTGGTTACAAAAAGGTCATCACCAACTAGCTGAACTTTATCACCGATTTTTGCGGTAAGCATTGCCCAACCGGCCCAATCTTCCTCAGCACAACCATCTTCGATCGAATCGATAGGGTACTTTTCGGTCAATTCGGCCAAATAGGCCACTTGCTCTTCACGCGATCTGACCTTACCTGTTGGTCCTTCAAACTTAGAGTAGTCGTATTTCCCTTCTTTATAGAACTCAGAAGAAGCACAATCCAAAGCGATGGTCACATCATCTCCTGGCTTGTAGCCAGCCTTTGCAATTGCGTCAAGGATACAAGCCAAAGCTTCTTCTGTACCTCCTGAGAAATTTGGAGCAAAACCACCTTCATCACCCACAGCAGTGCTAAGGTTTTTGTCATGAAGGATTTTTTTCAAGTTGTGGAAAATTTCAGCACCCATACGGATGGCTTCAGAGAAGCTGGAAGCTCCAACCGGACGAACCATAAATTCCTGGAAAGCAATTGGTGCATCGGAATGAGAACCGCCATTGATGATATTCAACATCGGTACAGGCAAGGTATTAGCATTCACACCACCGATATAGCGATACAAAGGCTGGCCTGCTTCCATTGCCGCAGCTTTGGCCACTGCAAGAGAAACTCCAAGAATTGCATTCGCTCCCAGCTTGCTCTTGGTAGGGGTACCGTCTAGGTCGATCATAATCTGATCAATGGTATTTTGCTCAAATACATCCATGCCTACCAGTTCTGGGGCGATGATATCATTGACATTAGCTACCGCTTTCAATACACCCTTTCCGAGATATTTGCTTTTGTCTCCGTCTCTGAGTTCTACTGCTTCATTGACACCTGTAGAAGCACCACTAGGTACCGCTGCACGTCCAAATGCGCCATTTTCAGTTACTACATCAACTTCTACGGTAGGGTTTCCTCTTGAATCGAGGATTTGTCTTGCATGAATTGATTGAATCAACGTCATAGTTTTAAAAGGTTTATTAGAATTAATTTTGGTTTATAAGGGTAATAAAATCATCAAACAGATACCTTGAGTCATGAGGTCCTGGTGAAGATTCGGGGTGATATTGAACCGAGAAAGCAGGCTTATTTTTAAGTCTAATTCCTGCTACAGTATTGTCATTTAGGTGAACGTGAGTGATTTCCACTTGAGGATTACTTTCTGCATCTTCTCTCACTACGTTGAAACCGTGATTTTGAGAGGTTATTTCACTTTTGCCCGTCAAAAGATTCTTGATCGGATGATTTAATCCACGATGCCCGTGATGCATTTTATAGGTTTTGATTCCTACTGCTTCAGCCAAAAGTTGATGTCCAAGACAAATTCCAAATACAGGTTTTCCAGTTTCAAGAATGTCCTTTACTGTGTCAACCGCATATTCCATTACGGCAGGATCACCTGGACCATTGGAAAGGAAATACGCTTGGGGTCCCCACTCTTCCATTTCATTCAATTTGGTTTTGGCAGGATAGACTTTACAGTAGACACCTCTGGAAGCCAGATTTCTTAATATATTTTTCTTGATCCCAAAATCAAGGCAGGCCACTTTAATTGGAGCATTTTGATCACCGAAGAAAAAAGGTTCCTGAGTACAAACTGAAGAAGATAATTCTAATCCATTCATGTCCGGAACTTTAGAAAGCTCAGCTTTGAGTCCCTCTAAATTACCTTCAAACTCTGAACTAATGATCGCATTCATCGCTCCTTTGGATCGAAGGTGTCTCACTAGTTTTCGGGTGTCAATATCAGCTATACCAGTAATTCCATAATTCACAAGGTAATCTTGCAAAGAACCAGACGCATCAAGTCTTGAGAACACTTCAGAAAAACTGTTAACCACGATTCCTGCAACGCATGGATGGTCAGATTCAATTTCTTCGGCGTGAACCCCATAGTTACCAATATGAGAAGTCGTGGTAACTACAATTTGACCGGTGTAAGAGGGATCAGTGTAAATCTCCTGATATCCTGTCATTCCAGTATTGAAACATATTTCACCGCCATTGGTGCCGGCTTTACCGATCAGGGAACCGTAGAATACTGTCCCATCAGCTAGAAGTAGGGTAGCTTTTTGTTTAATCATTTCATTGAAGATTGCCCAAAGTTAATAATTCTTGGGGAGGGGAAATTAGGCTCGGGTATAAAAAAAAGGATTGAACGGGCGTCCAATCCTTTTGATATTTGAAGATAAACTTTCAATTTACTGTTCTCCATTGTCGGTTTCAGTAGCTGTTGCAGCAGGAGTATCAGCAGCCTTTCCAGTGGATCTTCTGGATCTTCTGGTGGTTTTCTTAGCTGGTTTAGCATCCTTCAACATCAACTCATTGAAATCTACCAATTCGATGATACACATTTCAGCATTATCGCCTAGACGAAAACCAGTCTTAATAATTCTGGTGTATCCTCCTGGACGAGTACCTACTTTTTCAATTACCTCGCCAAAAAGAGCTTTGATAGCCTCTTTGCTTTTTAGGTAGGAGAAAGCAATACGTCTATTATGTGTAGAATCTTCTTTCGCTCTGGTCACCAGAGGCTCAACAAACTTCTTCAATTCTTTAGCCTTGGCAAGCGTCGTTGAAATACGCTTGTGAAGAATCAGGGAAGCTGCCATGTTGGAAAGCATTGCCTTCCTGTGAGAGGCAGTTCTACCAAGGTGGTTAATTTTCTTACCGTGTCTCATTTTTTATTATTCTTCGTCAAGTTTGTACTTAGAGATGTCCATTCCGAAGGTCAGGCCTTTTTCTTGGATCAGTTGCTCCAATTCAGCTAGGGATTTTTTACCAAAATTTCTAAATTTCATCATATCTGAAATTTCAAGTCTGGCAAGATCACCAAGCGTTCTTACATCAGCAGCTTTAAGACAATTGAATGCACGAACCGAAAGATCAAGATCACTTAAGGACGTCTTCAATAGCTTACGCATGTGTAGGAATTCCTCATCAATTGGCTCTGGCTCAGCAACACCAGTTGAATCGAGTACCATTGTCTGGTCCGAAAACAACATAAAGTGCTGAATCAAAATTTTGGCAGATTCCTGAAGTGCTTTTTCTGGGTGGATCGAACCATCCGTCGTCACTTCAAGGATCAATTTTTCAAAGTCAGTCTTTTGCTCAACTCGAGTATTTTCTACGCTATATTTTACATTCTTAATAGGAGTGAAAATAGCATCGATAGAAATCTGACCGAAAACCTGCTCTTTTGGTTTGGATTCTTCAGCTGGCAAATACCCTCTTCCTTTTTCGATGGTAATCTCGATCTCAAAATTTTTGGTCTCATCAATATGACAAATAACCAATTCTGGATTCAATACTTCGAAAGAAGAAGTGAACTTCGCAATGTCCCCTGCGGTAAACACGGATTGATTTTTGATCTCGACAGTTATTTTTCCATCAAATGCATCATGCACTTTTTTGAATCTAACCTGCTTAAGGTTCAAAATAATATCAGTCACGTCTTCTACTACGCCCTCAATGGTAGAGAATTCGTGAACCACTCCTGGGATTTTGATAGAAGTGATGGCGTATCCCTCCAAAGAAGAAAGCAAAATTCTTCTGAGAGCGTTACCGATGGTAACTCCATAGCCTTTTTCTAGCGGTTTGAAGGTGAACAAGCCATGAAAGTCGTCGGCTTTCTCCATCACCACTTTTTCGGGCATTTGAAATGCTAGTATGGACATATATCTCGTTCTGTTTTTTAGCTGAAAATAGTAAAATATTACTTAGAGTAAAGTTCGACAATGAGTTGCTCCTTGATATTCTCTGGAATATCATCTCTGCCTGGAACACTGACGAATTTCCCTGTCAAAGAAGCATTATCCCACTCTAACCAAGGATATCTATTTGCTGCTTTTCCAGCTAGGCTATTTGTGATCGCTTCAAGAGACTTGGAACGCTCTCTTACCGAAACCACATCACCTGGCTTGAGGGTGTATGAAGGAATATTAACCACTTCACCGTTTACTAAGATATGCTTGTGACCCACAAGCTGTCTAGCGCCACGACGAGTAGGAGAAATTCCCAATCTATAAACGGTGTTATCTAAACGCGCTTCAAGCAATTGAAGAAGGATTTCACCGGTAATACCTGATTTTCTAGAAGCAATGTCAAACATCTTGGCGAATTGTCTTTCCAAAACTCCGTAGATGTATTTTGCTTTTTGCTTTTCAGAAAGCTGAACTGCATATTCAGACTGCTTCTTTCTTCTACCACGACCATGCATTCCTGGAGGGTAGTTTTTCTTCTGAAGCGCTTTGCTATGACCTTCGATAGCTTCTCCAAATCTTCTGGAGATTTTCGCTTTAGGACCTGTATATCTTGCCATTCTGTAACTTTTTTAAAATTAAACTCTTCTACGCTTAGGAGGACGACAACCGTTGTGCGGCATCGGAGTAACATCAATGATGGTAGTTACATCCAAACCAACATTTTGCAAAGTTCTGATCGCTGATTCACGACCTGCACCCGGACCTTTTACAAATACCTCGATTTTTCTCAAACCAAGGTCGAAAGCTACTTGACCGCAGTTTTGAGCGGCCATTTGAGCAGCGTATGGAGTATTTTTCTTAGAGCCTCTGAATCCCATTTTACCGGCAGAAGCCCACGAGATTACCTGACCTGCATTATTGGTAATAGATATAATGATATTGTTGAAGGAAGCTTTAATATGAGCTTGACCTACAGCTTCTACCTTTACAACTCTTTTTTTACCTTTTGCTTTATCGTTTCTTTTCTGAGCCATGATCTAAATCAGATTTTATTTAGTTGCTTTTTTCTTGTTAGCAACAGTCTTTCTCTTTCCTTTTCTTGTTCTGGCATTGTTTTTTGTGCCTTGACCACGAACCGGAAGTCCTTTTCTGTGTCTCAAACCTCTATAACATCCAATATCCATCAAACGCTTAATGTTCAATTGGATTTCTGACTTAAGCACACCCTCTGTTCTATATTCCTCAGCGATGATATTACGGATAGCGGTGGATTCTTCATCATTCCACTCTCCTGCTTTTTTGTCAAAAGAGATACCGGCCTTGCTCAGGATCGCTTTGGCGGCGCTTCTACCGATACCGAAAATATAGGTAAGTCCAATTTCGCCGCGCTTATTGTCTGGTATGTCTACACCTGCAATTCTAGCCATGATTAACCTTGTCTTTGTTTATACTTAGGATTTTTCTTATTGATGACGTAAAGTTTTCCCTTTCTTCTGATCACCTTACAGTCAGCACTTCTTTTTTTAATAGATGCCTTTACTTTCATATGATTATTATTTTACTTTTCGGCCATATGTTACTGGCATAATCTTATCGTAAGCTTCACCTAGAGTAAACTCAAGATTACTTGTACCGATAAACAATTCTGCCTTTTGATAAATCATAGGGAGACAATTCTAATTTAACCTTATCTCCGGGTAGGATTTTGATATAATTCATCCTCATTTTACCAGAAATGTGCGCAATCAACTGATGCCCATTTTCCAGTTCCACTTTAAACATAGCATTTGACAATGCTTCAGTAATGGTACCGTCCTGCTCGATTGATGTCTGTTTGGCCATCTTAGAATTTAACTATCTCTTCTATGTATTTATGGGTCGTTAAGACCTCTGTTCTATCTTCAAATATCGCGATTGTATGCTCAAAGTGAGCTGAAGGTTTTCGATCTGCAGTTCGAATAGTCCAACCATCTCTCTCTTGAACAATATTTCTAGATCCAAGATTGATCATGGGCTCAATCGCAATCACCATCCCTTGTTTCAACAAGGGGCCACTTCCTTTTTTGCCATAATTAGGAACCTCAGGAGCTTCATGAAGCTTTTTACCGAGTCCATGACCTACTAACTCACGAACCACGGTATAGCCTTTCGCCTCGACAAACTTTTGAATCGCATGACCAATATCACCAATACGATTACCAAATATTGCCTGATCAATTCCTAAATAGAGTGAATCTCTGGTGGTACGAAGTAATGCAAGAACAGAAGGAGAAACCTCACCGACGGGGTATGTATAAGCGGAATCGCTATGAAAACCTT
The DNA here is from genome assembly GCF_042657405.1 of Algoriphagus aquatilis. Taxonomy (NCBI): domain Bacteria; kingdom Pseudomonadati; phylum Bacteroidota; class Cytophagia; order Cytophagales; family Cyclobacteriaceae; genus Algoriphagus; species Algoriphagus aquatilis. The sequence continues at coordinate 37,503 of NZ_JBHSKS010000013.1, read as the reverse complement.
GGTGAAAGACTCCACAATCTACCGAGATTATATCGCCATCTTTCAATTCATAATCACTAGGAAAACCATGAACGACAACTTCATTCACAGAAATACAAAGTGAAGAGGGAAAACCGTTATACCCTTTAAAGGAAGGTACAGCACCGTGATCCCTAATAAACTCTTCAGCAATTTTATCTAACAAAGAGGTCTTTACCCCTTCTTTAACATACTTGGCAACCTCTCCATGAGCCCTACCAAGTATATCAGCACTATTTTTAATTTTTAAAACTTCTTCCGAAGTCTTGTAATAAATCATTTTTAAGCAACCTGATAATTAGAAGGATTGTTCTTCACATTACCACTCTTCATCATCCCTTCGTAGTGTCTCATAAGCAAATAACTTTCAATCTGTCTCAGAGTGTCCATAATGACGCCTACCATTATAAGTAAAGATGTTCCACCATAAAACTGGGCAAATTCACTACCAACACCAGCAATAATTGCCAAAGCAGGCAGAATTGCTACAGCAGCCAACAAGACTGAACCTGGAAGGGTAATTTTAGAAATGATGCTATCGATGAAATCCGAAGTAGGTGCACCAGGCTTTATACCAGGCACAAAACCTCCGTTACGTTTCATATCTTCTGAAATTTGCTCTGGATTAACAGTAATAGCCGTGTAGAAGAAAGTGAAAATAATGATCAAAGAAGCGAACAACAAATTGTATTGCCAGGAAGTGAAATCCGAAAAAGTAGTACCAATGTAATTGGCAATATCACTTTCGGTGGCCCAAATCTGAGCAATCAAAGCAGGAACAAACATTAAAGATTGAGCAAATATGATTGGCATTACACCTGATGCATTCACCTTTATAGGAATGTATTGACGTTGCCCCCCATATACTTTTCCTCCAACTACTTGTTTTGCATATTGAACAGGTATCCTTCTAGTAGCTTCGGTCAATGCAATCACTCCAACTACTACAAAGAACAAAACGACTGCTTCAATAATCAACAAAAGCAAACCAGACGAACCTTTTTCCAATCCTTCAGCAATAATGGCACCCGGGAATCTTGATATGATGCCTATCATAATCAACATTGAAATACCATTACCAATACCTTTCTCGGTAATTTTTTCTCCTAACCACATACAAAACATTGTACCCGCAGATAGAAGGACCAAAGAACTAAACATAAAAAGAGAGGTACTAACCATTACGGCACCTGTAGGTAAGATGGTAGCTGTAACATAACCAATTCCCTGAGCAATAGTAATCAGAATGGTTAGTACACGAGTGATCTGATTAATCCGCTTGCGCCCAGATTCACCCTCCTTTTGCATTTTTTGAAAATATGGAACTCCAACAGTAAGTAACTGCAAAACGATAGATGCAGAAATGTATGGCATTATTCCAAGACCGAAGATGGACGCATTGCTAAATGCTCCTCCCAAAAAGGTATCAATTAAACCGAAAATACCTTCGGGTGCACCTCCAAGTTTTGAAGGATCTACACCAGGTAAAACGATGAATGAACCTAATCTAAAGATGATAAGAAAGCCAATTGTATTAACAATTCTGACTCTCAAATCTTCGATCGAGAAAATATTCTTTACTGTTGAAATAAACTTTTTCATTTATTTAAATCTTGTTTACCGTACCACCAAGACCTTCAATTGCTGCTACTGCAGAAGCTGAAAATCCGTGTGCACTTACTTCCAATTTGGCTTTTAGTTCCCCACCACCAAGCACCTTTATTTTATCGTTCTTGGAAGCTAATCCATGAGATACTAAAGCTTCTAAGTTGATAGCTGAAAGGTTATATTGCTCAGCAAGGGCCTGCAAGGTATCCAAATTTACCGGTTTGAACTCAACCTTATTCAAAGATTTAAAGCCAAACTTCGGAACTCTTCTCTGAAGTGGCATTTGACCACCTTCAAAACCGATTTTTGACTTATAACCTGACCTAGATTTAGCTCCCTTATGACCTCTTGTGGACGTACCGCCTCTACCAGAACCAGTACCACGACCAATTCTTTTTCGGTTCTTTGTTGAACCGTCGGCTGGAGTTAATGTATATAATTTCATAATTAAGCTTCCTCCACTTTTACAAGGTGATTCACTTTATTTACCATACCAGCAATCTGTGGGGTATTTTCGACAATCACAGACTTACTAATTCTACCTAGGCCTAAAGCTACAATTGTAGCTTTTTGATCCTTCGGTCTATCGATTATACTTTTCGTTTGAGTAATCTTTATCTTCGCCATGATGATTATCCGTTAAAGACTTTAGACATTTTCACTCCTCTTTGCTGAGAGACAGAAATAGCATCTCGCAGTTGGACCAAAGCATCAATAGTTGCTTTAACCACGTTGTGAGGATTTGAAGAACCTTTCGATTTTGCCAAAACGTCTGTAACGCCAGCAGATTCCAATACTGCACGCATAGCACCACCGGCAATTACACCAGTACCTGCAGCTGCAGGTTTGATTAGAACAAGACCACCACCGAATTTACCAATTTGGTCATGAGGAATTGTACCTTTCAAAACCGGAACTTTAACTAGATTCTTTTTAGCATCTTCGATACCTTTTGTGATTGCATCAGTTACCTCATTGGCTTTACCCAATCCATAACCTACAATACCTTGGCCATCTCCAACAACAACAATAGCAGAGAAAGAGAATCTTCTACCACCCTTTACCACTTTGGCAACCCGGTTGATAGCAACTACTTTTTCTTTTAATTCTGTATCTGTAGCCCTAATGGGTTTTCTTCTTACTTGAGACATAATGATTAGAATTTAAGGCCTCCTTCTCTGGCACCATCGGCCAAAGCTTTTACGTTACCATGATATAAGTAGCCATTACGGTCAAATACTACTTCAGATACACCGTTAGCAACTGCTCTCTCTGCTAGCTTTTTACCAACTTCCTTAGAAACAGAAACGTTGGTATTTGCTTTAGATCCAAGCTCCTTAGAGGAAGCTTGAGCTACCGTGATACCCTTAAGGTCATCGACCAGCTGTGCATAAATGCCAGTATTACTTTTGAAAACTGACAAACGAGGTCTGGAATCAGTACCAGAAATTTTTCTTCTGATGCCCTGCTTGATTCTAAGTCTTCTGGAATTCTTATTAAATGCCATAACCTATTATTTTTTACCGGCAGTTTTACCAGCCTTACGTCTAACAACTTCACCAGTGAAGCGCACTCCTTTGCCTTTATAAGGTTCAACCTTACGCAGAGAACGGATTTTTGCAGCAACTTGACCGATCAATTCTTTATCAATTCCTTCCAGAGTAATCACTGGATTTTTACCTTTCGGAGTATCTGTTTTTAGAGATATTTCGTTAGGCAATGCCATAAAAATACTGTGAGAATAGCCTAAACTAAGCTCAAGTACTTGACCTTGATTGGAAGCCTTATAACCTACACCAACAAGTTCTAAGTCTTTTTTATAACCTTCAGAGACACCAGTGACCATGTTATTGATCAGGGCTCTATAAAGTCCATGTAAAGATTTATGACGCTTAGAGTCAGTAGGTCTAGTAAGAACGATCTCTTTTCCCTCCACTTTTACCTGAATATCCGGATTCACATCCTGAGTCAGAGTACCCTTTGGACCTTTAACAGTGACAGTTCCATGAGCTGACACGTCTACAGTAACACCGCTGGGTATATTTATTGGTTTTTTACCTATTCTAGACATGATAGTAAATTAGTATACGTAGCAAAGTACTTCGCCTCCTATACCTTCGGTACGGGCTTCTTTGTCTGTCATCACACCTTTCGAGGTGGATACGATTGCTATACCAAGTCCATTGATGACTCTTGGGAGTTCGTCATGCTTGGCATATTTTCTTAAACCTGGTGTACTAACTCGCTCCAGACTCACAATTGCATTTTGCTTGGTAGTAGGATTGTACTTCAAGGCTATTTTTATAACACCTTGAGGACCATTATCTTCAAACTTATAGTTCTGGATATATCCCTTATCATGCAATACTTTTGTGATCTCCTTCTTGATGTTAGAAGCAGGTATCTCAACTATTCGATGAGATGCTTTAATGGCATTTCTCAAACGAGTTAGATAATCAGCTATTGGATCAGTCATATTAATATAGTCTAGCAGCACCCAAATTGGGCGTGCAAAGTTACGAATTGATTTTTAGAATAAAAACTACTGTCGTTATTTTACCAGCTAGACTTAGTCAGACCCGGGATCTTTCCTGCAGATGCCATTTCTCTGAAGGTTACCCTGTTGATACCAAACTTTCTCATGTATCCTTTAGGGCGACCAGTCAACTTACATCTATTGTGAAGTCTCACTGGAGAGGCATTTTTTGGTAATTTGTCAAGAGCTTCGTAATCACCTGCAGCTTTCAGCTCAGATCTTTTCTTGGCATACTTGGCTACCAGTCTTTCTCTTTTTCTCTCACGAGCTTTGATGGACTCTTTTGCCATGGTTATTCTAGATTATTTTTGTTGACGAAAGGCATACCGAAAGCTTTAAGCAGAGCAAAAGCCTCCTCATCTGTACCGGCTGTAGTCACAAACGTGATATCCATGCCAGAGATTCTATTTACTTTCTCGATTGAGATTTCAGGGAAGATAATCTGCTCAGTAACACCCAGCGTATAATTACCTCTTCCATCAAAACCTTTATCGGAAATTCCTTTGAAGTCACGAACACGAGGCAAAGCAACAGTCATCAAACGGTCAAGGAATTCATACATTTTTTCGCCTCTAAGTGTAACTTTTGCACCAATTGGCATGCCTTCTCTTAATTTAAAGTTAGAGACTGCAATCTTAGCTTTAGTTGCTACAGCTTTTTGACCAGTGATCAAAGAAAGTTCTTCTACCCCTTGATCTACCAATTTCTTGTCGGCTACCGCTGCTCCGATACCTTTGTTAAGGACGATCTTTGTCAACTTAGGCACTTGCATTACAGAGGAGTACTGAAACTTCTCCTTTAAAGCAGGAACGATATCGTTCAAATACTTTTCTTTAATTCTTGGATTAGCCATTGATCACCTCCCCAGTTTTCTTTGAAAATCTTACAAGTTTACCATTTTCACCTACTTTACGGCCAGTACGAGTCGCTTCACCTGTCTTAGGATCAACAAGCATAAGATTGCTGATGTGAAGTGAAGCTTCTTTTTTCTCAATACCTCCCTGTGGCTTAGCTGCAGTTGGCTTCACATGTTTTGTGATCATGTTTAATCCCTCTACGATGGCCTTTCTATTTTCAGTATCAACTGAAACAACCTTCCCGGTTTTTCCTTTTTCATCACCGGAGATTACCTTAACGGTATCACCAGTTTTTATATGCAGCTTAGGCTGCTTATTGAATTTTCTTTCCATGATTAAAGTACTTCAGGGGCCAAGGAAATGATTTTCATAAACTGCTTTTCTCTAAGCTCTCTAGCTACTGGACCGAAAATACGGGTACCTCTAGGCTCATCGTTGTTATTAAGCAACACGGCAGCATTGTCTTCGAATCTTATATAAGAACCATCTTTTCTACGAATTTCTTTCTTGGTTCTTACAATTACCGCTTTAGAGACGGTACCCTTTTTCATATTGCTGGAAGATAGGGCTGACTTTACAGTCACGACTACTTTATCACCGATTGAAGCATAACGCTTACCAGTTCCTCCCAACACGCGGATTACCAATACCTCTTTGGCACCGGAATTATCTGCAACGCTTAGTCTGGATTCTTGCTGTATCATGATTACTTAGCCCTTTCAATAATTTCAACTAATCTCCAACGCTTATTTTTGCTCAGCGGACGAGTTTCGCTGATTTTAACCAAGTCACCTGGGTTACACTCATTCTTCTCGTCATGAACCATAAATTTGGTTGTCTTTGCAACAAACTTACCGTAGATAGGGTGCTTTACCTTACGTTCTACAGCTACAGTTATGGACTTGTCCATTTTGTTGCTTACGACTTTCCCAATTCTTTCTTTGCGAAGATTTCTCTCAATCGTAGCCATTTTCTTTTCTGTTAGCTAGTTATTTGGAGTGCAAAGCTGTCTTCAATCTTGCGACAAGACGCTTCGACTCTCTGATTCTGTTAGGATTCTCAATTGGAGAAATCGAATGAGCAAATGTCAATTTGCCTAGATTCTCCTGCTCAGCGACAAGGCGCTCGGCGATTTCACTTGCAGAAAGTGATCTGATTTCAGTGTTTTTCATAGTTCCTGATTATTCAGCGTAGTCTCTTCTTACAACAAATCTTGTACTTACGGGTAGCTTCTGCTGCGCAAGTCTCAACGCCTCTTGAGCGGTCTCCAGGCTCACGCCTGTAGCTTCGAAAAGGATAGTACCTGGTTTGATAACAGCCACCCAATATTCTGGAGCTCCTTTACCTTTACCCATACGTACCTCTGCGGGCTTTTTAGTGATCGGCTTGTCAGGGAAAATTCTGATCCAAACCTGTCCTTCTCTCTTCATCGCTCTTGTCATGGCAATACGAGCTGCCTCGATCTGGCGAGAAGTAATCCATCCTGGCTCAAGGGATTTGATGCCAAAGTTACCAAAAGAGAGCTCGGCGCCTCTTGTAGCAAGACCTTTGACACGGCCCTTGTGCATCTTCCTATATTTAGTTCTTTTCGGCTGTAACATGATTTCTCACTTAGAAAGGTGAAAATTAGTTATTTCTTTTTCTGCGTCTTGGACCGTCTTTTTCTCTGCCTTTAGGGGCTGCAGGACGCTGACCTTTCGGCTCATTAGCTGCTCCTTGGTTCGGAGAAAGGTCTCTCTTTCCATAAACTTCACCCTTGAAGATCCATACTTTGATACCGATGATTCCGTACACAGTAAGTGCTTCAGAGATCGCATAATCGATATCGGCTCTAAGGGTATGAAGAGGAATACGTCCCTCTTTGTACATTTCAGAACGGGCCATTTCGGCTCCACCTAGACGACCAGAAAGTTTAACTTTAATTCCTTCAGCACCCACTCTCATGGTTGCAGCAATCGCCTGCTTCATGGCACGACGGAAGGAAATTCTAGCTTGAAGCTGCTGTGCGATAGATTCACCGACCAATTTAGCATCCAATTCAGGACGCTTAATTTCAAAGATATTAATCTGAATATCCTTGTTGGTGATCTTCTTAAGTTCTTCTTTAAGCTTGTCTACTTCGGCTCCACCTTTACCAATAACAACACCTGGTCTGGCTGTATGGATTGTCAGTGTGATTCTTTTAAGCGTACGCTCAATAATCACTTTGGCAATACCGCCTTTTGGTATTCTGGCAAGGACGTACTTACGGATTTGTTGATCTTCGTATAACTTTTCGGCAAAGTCTTTTCCACCATACCAGTTGGAATCCCAGCCTTTGATTACACCAAGTCTAAATCCTATTGGGTTAATCTTTTGTCCCATAGTCTTTTCTTAATTTGCCTTTTCGTTTGATTCTACTACCTCAGCGGTAACATCACCGGAATTGAATGCATCAATTACGAGAGTTACATGATTGGATCTTTTGCGGATTCTATGACCTCTTCCTTGTGGAGCAGGTCTAAGTCTCTTGAGTGAACGACCTTCATCAACCATAATGGTTTTAACAAATAGATCGGCGTCCTCAAGTTTGGCATCCGGATTTTTTGCTTGCCAGTTGGCCACAGCGGAGAGCAGAAGCTTCTCCAATTTGATAGCTCCATGATTTGGAGTGAATTTCAAAATGCTAAGGGCCAATCCTACTCTCTTACCTCTCACGAGGTCAGCCACCAAACGCATTTTGCGAGGGGAAGTAGGAACGTTACGTAATCTTGCTATTGCTTCCATGATTATCTCTTTCCTTTGTCTTTTTTAGCAATGTGGCCACGGAAGTTTCTGGTTGGTGCAAATTCACCCAATTTGTGACCTACCATGTTGTCAGTTACAAATACTGGAATAAACTTGTTTCCGTTATGCACTGCGAAGGTATGTCCCACGAAATCCGGAGATATCATGGATCTTCTTGACCAAGTCTTGATGACAGATTTCTTGCCTGACTCGTTCATGGCATCTACTTTCTTCACCAGGTGGTGTTCGATATAAGGACCTTTTTTTAATGAACGTGCCATAATTACTTAGATCTTTTGCTGATGATGAATTTGTTTGAATACTTCTTAGGTGTTCTGGTTTTCTTACCTTTAGCAAGAAGACCTTTACGTGATCTTGGATGACCACCTGAAGAACGACCTTCACCACCACCCATTGGGTGATCTACTGGGTTCATCGCTACACCTCGTGTACGAGGTCTGATACCAAGCCATCTCTTACGACCAGCTTTACCCAGGACAACGTTCATATGGTCTGCATTAGATACAGTACCTACTGTAGCCATACATGCCCCAAGGATAAGTCTCATTTCACCAGAAGGAAGTTTAACCGTCACATATCTAGAATCTCTAGCTACGATCTGGGCATATCCACCCGCACTTCTAGCCAATGCACCACCTTTACCTGGCTTCAATTCCACATTGTGTACAATCGTACCCATTGGGATATTAGCCATAGGCATGGCGTTGCCCACTTCTGGAGCAACTTGCTCACCGGAAATCACTGTTTGTCCTACTTGCAAACCTTCCGGAGCGATAATGTAGGCCTTAGCACCATCTGCATAGTAAAGTAGGGCAAGACGGGCTGTTCTGTTTGGATCGTACTCGATAGCCTTTACGGTAGCTGGTACACCAAACTTGTTTCTTTGGAAGTCTACAATTCTGAGTCTTCTCTTATGACCACCGCCGATATAGCGAGCAGTCATTTTGCCTTCATTATTTCTACCGCCTGATTTCTTCGCAGGAGCGAGGAGTGACTTTTCTGGCTTTGACTTGGTAATCTCGTCAAATGCAGGAGCTACTCTGAATCGTGTTCCCGGAGTTACAGGCTTTAACTTTTTAATTGCCATGATATTGATTCAATTAAATTTCTCCGTAAAAATCAATTACTTCACCATCAGCTACTTGTACGATTGCTTTTTTATAAGCATTGGTAAAGCCTGATACTATTTTATTCTTGGTGTATCGGGTCTTTTGTTTCGCAGCATATCTCATGGTACGAACTGACACTACTTTTACACCATATTTTTTCTCCACAGTGGATTTGATCTGCTCCTTATCGGCAGTCTTTTCGACAATAAAGCCGTAAACTCCCTTTTCATTAAGTGCAGAGATCTTTTCTGTGATCAAAGGCTGCTTCAGAATATCCATTGTCTTATTTCGATAAAATGGTTTCTAACTTACTTACAGATCCTTCGCACAGTACCAAATGGTCAGCATTGAGGAGTTGGTAAGTATTCACATCATTTACAGTAACTACTTTTGCCTTTGGCAAATTTCTGCTTGATAAGAATACGTTCTTGTTTTCTTCGGAAAGTACCAACAAGGTTTTCTTATCAGCTAAAGAAAGGCCATTCAGCAATGCGATGTAGTTTTTGGTTTTTGGAGCGTCGAAAGACACATCTTCCAATACCAATAAGCTGTTTTCTTTTGCTTTATATGAAAGAGCAGATTTACGAGCAAGCTGCTTTACTTTCTTATTCAACTTGAAGGAATAGTCTCTTGGCTTAGGGCCAAACACTCTACCTCCTCCACGGAAGTTAGGAGCCTTCAAAGATCCTGCACGGGCACCGCCGGTACCTTTTTGCTTTTTGATCTTTTTAGTAGAACCTGCTACTTCGTTTCTTTCTTTTGATTTGTGAGTTCCCTGTCTTTGATTAGCCAGGTACTGCTTTACATCCAAGTAGATTGCGTTATCGTTCGGCTCGATCGCGAAGATGTCGTCAGAAAGAGTCACTTTTCTACCTGTTTCTTGTCCTTTATGATTGATTACTGCTAATTCCATGGCTTATTTCTCAAGAATTACAAAAGAATTTTTAGGACCAGGTACTGAACCAGAAACCAAAAGAAGGTTTTGCTCAGGATAAACTCTCAACACTTTTAGGTTGATCACTTTTACTCTGTCACCACCAGTTCTACCGGCCATTCTCATGCCTTTGAATACTCTGGATGGCCAAGAACAAGCACCAATGGAACCTGGGTGTCTCTGTCTGTTGTGCTGACCGTGAGTTTGTCCACCCACACCACCAAAACCATGACGCTTCACAACACCTTGGAAGCCTTTACCTTTTGAAGTACCGATAGCATCTACGAAGTCACCTTCTACGAAAACTTCTCCAGCACTTACTGTTTTTCCGAGCTCCACTTGGCCATCAAATTCGACCCTGAAGTCACGGAACTCAACAACTTTCTGCTTTGGCGTGGTGCCGGCCTTCTTAAAATGACCGATCAATGGCTTGGGAGTGTTTTTCTCCTTTCGCTCACCGAATGCCAACTGCACTGCATTGTACCCGTCTGTTTCAACGTTTTTTACTTGCGTCACTACGCAAGGACCAGCTTCTATTAGCGTGCATGCGACGTTACGTCCATCGGCACTGAAGATACTAGTCATACCTACTTTTTTACCTATAATACCAGACATCTTAAATAAGATAATTTGATAATCCACAAGAGTTTATACACTTGGGCCCTTTTTAAGGACTGCAAAGTTACTGAAATAATATTTGGCAGCAAATCCCAACTCTAATATTTTCAAACAATTAGGAAAAAAGTATTTGAGAAAGCATCCAGTATGAAACTGGCCAAATCCTAATTACCCTGTAAATGAAAAAGACCTGCAATCCATGCAGGTCTTCTTTCATTAAGATTTATGGTCCGGTCAGACTTTGATCTCAACATCCACTCCACTTGGAAGCTCAATTTTCATCAAGGCATCCACAGTTTTAGAAGAATTAGAGTAGATATCAACCAATCTTTTGTAAGTGCAAAGCTGGTACTGATCTCTTGCCTTCTTGTTTACGTGTGGGGATTTCAACACCGTAAACTTTTCCTTCTTTGTTGGCAACGGAATAGGACCAACTACCACAGCGCCAGTCGCTTTTACCGCCTTCACGATCTTCTCTGATGACTTATCCACCAGGCTGTGATCGTATGATTTCAATTTTATTCTGATTTTCTGGTTCATGTTCTTTTCAATTAGGCTTTGTCACCTTTTACTTTCGCGATCACTGCTTCAGCAATGTTACTTGGAACTGGCTCATAATGAGAGAATGTCAACGAAGCTGTTGCACGACCTGAAGTGATGGTTCTCAAATCAGTTACATAGCCAAACAGTTCTGACAATGGAACAGAAGCTTTCACAACTGTGGAAGTACCTTTTGTATCCATTCCTTTCATCAATCCTCGTCTTCTATTCAAGTCACCTGTAATAGGACCAGTATATTCATCTGGAGTTACCACGTCTACAGCCATAATAGGCTCAAGCAATTGAGGTTTACACTTTTTAGCTGCCTCTTTGAAACCAATTCTAGCTGCCAATTCGAAAGAAAGAGCGTCAGAGTCAACATCATGGTAAGAACCATGGAACAATCTAACTTTCATGGCTTCGATTGGATAGCCGGCCAAAGGACCATTTTTCATTGCCTCTTGGAAACCTTTCTGAACAGGTTGGATAAATTCTTTTGGAATAACACCACCCACGATACCATTTACGAAGTCAAGCCCTGGTTTTATTTCGCCAGTCTCGGGATCTGGATCCTTTGGACCCAATTCGAATACGATATCAGCAAATTTACCTTTACCACCAGTCTGCTTCTTGTAAACTTCTTTATGTTCTACTGAACCAAACAAAGCTTCTTTGTAAGCCACCTGAGGAGCACCTTGGTTAATTTCAACCTTGAATTCTCTCTTCAAGCGGTCGATGATAATTTCCAAGTGGAGTTCTCCCATACCTCTCAGAATCGTCTGACCAGTTTCGTGATCAGTGTTCACTTGAAGTGTCGGATCTTCTTCAACCAACTTGGCGATTGCCATACCTAACTTATCAACGTCAGCCTGTGTTTTTGGCTCAATAGCATAGCCAATAACTGGCTCTGGGAAAACCATGGATTCTAAAACCACCTTGCGTTTCTCATCACAAAGTGTATCACCTGTTTTGATGTCTTTGAATCCTACTACAGCACCAATATCGCCTGCAACCAATCTTTCAATTTGGTTTTGCTTGTTAGCGTGCATTTGGAATACTCTAGAAATACGCTCCTTATTTCCAGAACGGCTATTGAATACGTAAGAACCAGACTCCAAAACGCCAGAGTAAGCTCTTACGAAGCAGAGACGACCAACAAAAGGATCTGTAGCAATTTTAAATGCAAGACCGGTAAAAGGCTCAGCTTCACTTGGAGAGATTCTAACCTCTTCATCCTCATTATCCAAAGAGTGACCAATAATATCATCTTTATCTAGTGGTGAAGGAAGCAATTCCATTACCAAGTCTAGCATGGTTTGAACACCCTTGTTTTTGAAAGAAGAACCGCATACCATTGGAACAATTTTCATGTCAATTGTAGCTGCTCTTAATGCCTTCAAAATCTCAGCCTCAGTGATTGAATTTGGATCATCAAAGAATTTCTCCATCAATGATTCATCGTATTCAGCAACTGCCTCCAGAAGGTGCTCTCTGTATTGAGCTACTTCCTCTTCCATATCTTCTGGAATAGGAACTACTTCATAGGTCATACCCATATCGTGCTCATTCCAGATCATTGCGCGGTTGTTGATCAAGTCAACTACACCACGAAATTTATCTTCAGCACCGATTGGAAGCTGCAAAGGAACTGCATACGAACCGAGCATTTCTTTTACTTGCTTGCATACTGCCAAAAAGTTTGCACCAGCACGGTCCATTTTGTTAACAAAACCGATACGGGCAACTTTATAATTATCAGCTAATCGCCAGTTGGTCTCAGACTGTGGTTCAACACCATCCACAGCACTGAACAGGAAAACAAGACCATCAAGAATTCTCAAGGATCTGTTTACTTCTACAGTGAAGTCAACGTGCCCAGGAGTATCAATGATGTTAATTTGATATTGATTGCTTCTGTAATTCCAGAAAACGGTAGTGGCTGCTGAAGTAATTGTAATACCTCTTTCTTGCTCTTGAGCCATCCAGTCCATTGTAGCGGCACCTTCGTGTACTTCTCCAATTTTATGGGACTTTCCAGAGTAGAATAGGATACGCTCGGTAGTGGTAGTTTTACCCGCATCAATGTGAGCCGCAATACCAATATTTCTGGTAAATTTTAAATCTCTTGCCATCCTAATTAAAATCTAAAGTGTGAGAACGCTTTGTTAGCTTCTGCCATTCTGTGCGTATCATCTTTTTTCTTCACTGCGGCACCTTCGCCTTTTGCAGCTGCGATGATTTCACCAGCAAGTCTGTCCATCATGGTCTTCTCACCTCTCTTACGAGCATAGGTGATCATCCACTTAATTCCAAGGGACATCTTTCTTTCAGGTCTTACTTCCATAGGAACCTGGAATGTAGCACCACCAACTCTACGACTCTTCACCTCTACGGATGGAGCAATATTGTTAAGCGCTTTTTTCCAAACCTCAAGACCATTCTCACCTACTTTGGATTCTACCTTTGCCACTGCATCGTAGAAAATGTTGTAAGCAATACTCTTCTTCCCGTCGATCATCAGACAGTTTACAAACTTGGTTACCAAAGTATCATTGAACTTTGGGTCAGGAAGAATATATCTCTTCTTTGGTTTCGCTTTTCTCATTTCTTCTTAAAGTATTTTGTTATTTCTTCTTGCCTGGAGCTGCAGCAGGTGCACCCTTGCCAGCTTTAGGTCTTTTAGCACCGTACTTGGAGCGACCTTGCTTACGGTCTTTTACTCCTGCAGTATCCAATGCACCTCGGATGATGTGGTATCTTACACCTGGAAGATCCTTTACACGACCACCTCTGATCAATACGATAGAGTGCTCCTGAAGATTGTGACCTTCACCTGGAATGTAAGCATTCACTTCTTTTCCATTAGTCAATCTTACCCTTGCCACCTTTCTCATCGCAGAGTTAGGCTTTTTAGGGGTCGTAGTATATACTCTGGTACAAACACCTCTACGCTGAGGACATGCGTCCAATGCACGAGATTTTGATTTGATTTCCAGTGTATTTCTACCTTTTCTTACTAGCTGTTGAATAGTAGGCATTAACTGATAAAATTTAGTTTTCCTGTAAACTGTTAAATTTTGGACTGCAAAGGTATAGAAAGTAATAAGAGTAACAAAATTAAGCAGTTATATTTTTGTCAGGCCTCACCTGGAGTTCCAAACGAAATAGGGAATGTCGGAGCACCTCCTCCTTGGTTGATTTTGCCAAATGCAGCTTCATATTTTTCAATATTATCCTTGAGGGCGGAAAGCAATCTTTTTGCATGATCAGGAGTAACAATGATTCTTGATTTAACTTTTGCTTTTGGTACACCTGGCATAAGTCTGATGAAATCAATTACAAACTCAGAGTTGGAGTGAGCAATCATCGCAAGATTGGAATAAACACCTTCAGCGATTTCTTCTGAAAGCTCAACATTAATTTGCTGATCGTTTCTATTTTGATCTTCCATGGAATATTCGGATTAAAAAAAGGCCTGTACATGACATACAGGCCTTTCATTTTATTATGAAATTGATTTATAGAATAGCTTCACTTGATCTTTTGGAAGTTGTTCTTTCCATATTTTCAGAGAGCTTTTCGTACTCCTCCTTAGATCCAACGATCATATTTTGGAATCTTCTCTGTCCAGTACCTGCTGGAATCAAGTGGCCTACAATTACGTTTTCCTTCAATCCCAAAAGCTCGTCTCTCTTACCTCTGATCGCTGCCTCTGAAAGAACTTTTGTTGTCTCTTGGAAAGACGCGGCAGAAATAAAGCTTTCAGTACCCAAAGAAGCCGCCGTGATACCTTGAAGAGTAGGAGCGGAAACGGCGGTCTCTGCATCTCTTACTTGTACAAGTTTCAAATCTTTTCGCTTCAAGCTGGAATTTTCATCTCTTAATCTTCTTGAAGAAATGATCATGCCTGGCTTGAGGGTAGAAGAATCTCCGGCATCCATCACTACTTTCTTATCAAGAATGTTATCGTTTTCCTCACGGAAAGCCCACTTGTCAACAACTTGACCTTGCAAGAAATTAGTATCACCCGCATCGAGGATTTCAACTTTTTGCATCATCTGAGATACTATTACCTCGATGTGCTTATCGTTGATTTTCACACCCTGAAGTCGGTAAACTTCCTGAATTTCATTTACAAGATATTCTTGAACAGCTGTTGGTCCTTTGATCGCCAGAATATCGCTTGGCGTAATAGCACCATCTGACAAGGGTTCACCTGCACGGATAAAGTCATTTTCTTGAACAAGAATGTGCTTGGACAAAGAAACCATGTATTTCTTGATCACACCGTCTTTTGATTCGATGATGATCTCACGGTTACCTCTCTTGATACCACCATAAGTAACCACACCGTCAATTTCAGAAACGACTGCAGGATTGGATGGATTTCGAGCTTCGAACAATTCTGTAACTCGAGGAAGACCACCTGTGATATCTCGCGTCTTACCCACAGATCTTGGGATTTTAACCAAAATCTGTCCAGCTTTCACTTTCTCACCAGCTTCAACTGCTAAGTGTGCTCCTACCGGAATGTTGTAACCTTTAGAATCTTCTCCATGATTGATTACAATCGCAGGGTTCTTGGTTCTATCTTTTGTTTCAATGATAACTTTTTCACGGAAACCAGTCTGATCATCAGCAACTTCTTTGTAAGTAATACCCTCTACGATCGCTTCAAACTCTACAGAACCGTCAAATTCTGAAAGAATAACAGCGTTATATGGATCCCAAGTGCAAAGTGATTCGCCTTTTGAAATTTTCTGACCATCCTTGACATTCAAGATCGCTCCATAAGGAACGTGGTTAGAAACTAGAGTTTTGCCTGTCTTAGCTTCGTTGATCTTGATTTCACCTGATCTACCCATTACCACAGTTACTGGTTCCCCGTCTCTGTTGGTTGTTTCTAGGTATCTTAGTTCTTCATCAAATTCAACTACACCATCAAACTTAGCATTAATGCTGGCGTCTACAGCCATGTTAGAAGCTGTACCAC
Organism: Algoriphagus aquatilis; assembly: GCF_042657405.1. NCBI lineage: Bacteria > Pseudomonadati > Bacteroidota > Cytophagia > Cytophagales > Cyclobacteriaceae > Algoriphagus > Algoriphagus aquatilis. The sequence continues at coordinate 21,503 of NZ_JBHSKS010000013.1, read as the reverse complement.
CTACGTGGAAGGTTCTCAAAGTAAGCTGAGTACCAGGTTCACCAATGGATTGTGCTGCAATAACCCCAACAGACTCACCTGCCTGAACCATCTTGCCTGTTGCAAGATTTCGTCCATAACATTTAGAGCAAACGCCTCTTCTTGTTTCGCAGGTCAATACTGATCTGATTTCTACCTCTTCAATTGAGGATTCATCTACTCGCTTGGCAATTTCATCTGTGATTTCAACTCCTGCGGGAATGATCAATTCATCTGTTGCAAGATCGTAAACATCATGAACGGAAACTCTGCCCAAGATTCTTTCAGAAAGTGGTTCAACGATTTCATCGTTGTCTTTCAAAGGTTGAACTACAAGACCTCTCAATGTACCACAGTCTTCCTCAGTAATGATCATATCCTGAGCAACATCTACTAGTCGACGAGTCAAATAGCCCGCATCGGCTGTTTTCAATGCTGTATCAGCAAGACCTTTACGAGCACCGTGAGTAGAAATAAAGTATTCCAATACATCCAAACCTTCTTTGAAGTTGGAAAGGATTGGGTTTTCAATGATTTCACCTACCGAACCTTGAAGATTTTTTTGAGGCTTAGCCATTAGACCTCTCATACCACCCAACTGCCTGATTTGCTCTCTAGAACCTCTAGCTCCTGAGTGCATCATCATATAGATAGCATTAAATCCTTGCTTGTCCTCCTCCATCTTCTTCATCAGATTATTAGTCAAATGAGAATTGGTACGAGTCCAAATATCAATTACTTGGTTGTAACGTTCGTTGTCTGTGATCAGACCCATGAGGTAATTATTCCAAACTTGGTCTACTTCCTCTTTGGCCTTGGCGATCATCGGTTCTTTCTCTTCAGGAATGATTACGTCATTCAATCCCATAGAAAGCCCCCCTTGGTATGCCATCTGGAAACCTAGGTGCTTGATGTCATCAAGGAACTGAGCTGTTCTGGCAATGCCACAAACTTTCACAACTTCAGCGATGATTTGCTGTAGCTTTTTCTTAGTCAATAGCTCATTAACATAACCAACTTCCTCAGGAACAAACTGATTGAAAATCAATCGACCAGCAACTGTCTCAATAATTTGTTCTTTTATCTCGCCTTCAGAAGTTCTTACTTTGACTTTACACTTGATGTTGGCATGCTTAGAAATCTTACCTTCATTCAGTGCAATAATCACTTCTTCAGTGCTGTAGAAAGTCATTCCTTCACCAGCTACTGGTTCTTCAGGAGTAGACTTCTTGCCTTTGGTCACATAATAAAGACCCAAAACCATGTCCTGCGAAGGCACCGTAATTGGAGCTCCATTGGCAGGGTTTAGGATATTGTGAGCAGAAAGCATTAATGTCGAAGCTTCCAAAATTGCTTCATGACCTAGTGGTACGTGTACCGCCATTTGGTCACCGTCAAAGTCAGCGTTGAACGCTGTACACACCAACGGGTGAAGCTGAATCGCTTTTCCTTCGATCAATTTAGGCTGGAAGGCCTGGATACCCAATCTGTGAAGAGTTGGGGCACGATTAAGGAGCACAGGGTGTCCTTTCAACACGTTTTCCAAGATATCCCATACCACGGGATCTTTTCGATCCACAATTTTCTTGGCAGACTTTACGGTCTTTACAATACCTCTTTCGATCAGTTTTCTGATGATAAATGGTTTGAAAAGCTCAGCCGCCATATTTTTAGGAAGGCCACACTCGTGAAGCTTCAATTCTGGACCTACGACGATTACAGATCGACCGGAGTAATCCACACGCTTACCGAGCAAGTTTTGACGGAAACGGCCCTGCTTACCTTTCAGCATGTCAGAAAGGGACTTCAAAGCACGGTTACCATCGGATCTTACCGCATTTACTTTTCTGGAGTTATCAAAAAGTGAATCCACAGCTTCCTGCAACATTCGCTTCTCGTTTCTCAAAATCACCTCAGGAGCCTTGATATCGATCAATCTCTTGAGACGGTTATTTCTGATGATTACTCTTCTGTAAAGATCATTCAAATCGGAAGTTGCAAAACGACCTCCGTCCAAAGGAACCAATGGACGCAATTCCGGTGGAATAACAGGAACCATGCGGACTACCATCCACTCAGGACGGTTTTCGATACGGGTTCTAGCATCACGGAATGCTTCTACTACTTTCAGACGCTTCAAGGCTTCTGCCTTACGCTGCTGAGAAGTATCGGTAGCTGCCTGGTGACGTAGAGAGTAGGAAAGATCATCCAAATCCAATCTTGCCAACAACATTTCCAAAGCTTCAGCGCCCATTTTGGCGATGAATTTGTTTGGATCGTCATCATCAAGCATATGATTTTCCTTTGGAAGCTTGTCCATGATGTCCAGATATTCATCTTCAGTCAAGAAGTCAAGGTATTGAACCCCTTCCTCAGCTTTGATGCCAGCCTGAACTACCACGTAACGCTCATAATATACAATCTGATCCAGCTTCTTAGTTGGTAGACCTAGGAGGTAACCAATTTTGTTAGGAAGAGATTTGAAGTACCAGATGTGTGCTACAGGCACCACCAATTCGATGTGGCCCATACGCTCACGACGTACTTTCTTCTCAGTCACTTCCACACCGCAACGGTCGCAGATGATGCCTTTATATCTGATTCGCTTGTATTTACCACAATGACATTCCCAATCCTTCACCGGACCGAAGATTCGCTCACAGAACAGACCACCCATTTCAGGCTTATAAGTTCTATAGTTGATAGTCTCTGGCTGGGTTACTTCACCATTTGAGCTATCCAGAATAGATTCCGGAGAGGCCAAGCTGATGGTAACTCGGGAGAAATCGTTGTTGAGTTTTTTATTTTTTCTAAACGACATAATTTTTTGAGATATGTTCAGGGCGGTTACCCGCCCTTTGAGCCAAATTAATCAAGGGTAATTTCAAGAGCCAAGCCTCTCAATTCATGAACCAATACATTGAATGATTCAGGGATATTTGGCTTAGGAAGGTTTTCACCTTTCACGATCGCTTCATAAGCTTTCGCTCTACCGATTACGTCATCAGACTTCACTGTCAAGATTTCCTGAAGGACATGAGATGCACCGAATGCTTCCAGTGCCCAAACTTCCATTTCTCCGAATCTTTGACCTCCAAATTGAGCTTTACCACCAAGCGGCTGCTGAGTAATAAGAGAGTATGGACCGATAGAACGGGCGTGCATCTTATCATCCACCAAGTGACCTAGCTTCAACATGTAAGCCACACCCACTGTAACTGGCTGATCAAATCTGTTTCCACTCAAGCCATCATAGAGGTATGTTCTTCCATATGCAGGTACTCCAGCTGCTTCCAGTTCTGCAGATACCTCTTCCAAAGAAGCCCCATCGAAAATAGGAGTAGCATACTTTTTACCCAATTTTTGACCGGCCCAAGCAAGGACAGTTTCGAAAATCTGTCCAATGTTCATTCGAGAAGGTACACCTAGTGGGTTAAGAACAATATCCATTGGAGTTCCATCTTCCAAGAAAGGCATGTCCTCGTCTCTTACAATTCGCGCAACAATACCTTTGTTACCGTGACGACCCGCCATTTTATCACCTACCTTGAGCTTACGCTTTTTGGCGATGTAAACCTTAGCAAGTTGAACTATACCTGCTGGCAATTCATCACCAACTTCGAGAGTAAATCGATCACGCTTGAATCTACCGGAGATCTCATTTCTTGAATTGGTATAATTCTTAACCAATTTCACAATCAGACCATTGGTATGTGCGTCTTCAGTCCAGTCATCCAAAATGATGTCCGAAATCAAGTTTGCCTCTTCAGGTACGTTGTAGTTAGACTCGTCTCTGTAAGGATTCTTAGCAGGGAAAAGGTTATTTTCAATATTCTTCAAATTGAACTTAACACCCTTGCTAATGATCTCATCGCCAAACTTGTGCTTAACTCCCTGAGAAGTTTTACCATCAAGCAACGTCACAAGCTTGCTGATCATTCGGGCACGGATACCAAGTAAGTCCTTGGAATATTTCGCCTTCAGTTTTTCAACTTCAGCCTTAGATTTAGCTCTGTTGTCTTTGTCTTTCTTAGGTCTAGAGAAAAGCTTGGTTTCAATAACCACACCGTTCAATGATGGTGAAGCCTTCAAAGATGCATCCTTAACGTCTCCGGCTTTATCGCCAAAAATTGCTCTAAGGAGCTTTTCTTCTGGAGTTGGATCAGTTTCTCCTTTAGGAGTGATTTTACCAATGATAATATCACCTTCTTTCACTTCGGCACCAACACGGATGATACCATTCTCATCAAGATGCTTCACAGCTTCTTCAGAAACGTTTGGAATTTCTGATGTCAGTTCTTCTTCTCCACGTTTGGTATCACGAACCTCTAATTGGAATTCTTCAACGTGAATAGAAGTGAAGATATCTTCACGAACTACTCGCTCTGATATTACAATCGCATCTTCGAAGTTGTAACCTTGCCATGGCATGTATGCCACTTTAAGATTTTTACCTAGAGCAAGCTCTCCTTTATTTGTAGAATAACCTTCTACCAGCACTTGGCCTTTTTTAACCTTCTCACCTTTTAGTACCAAAGGAGTAAGGTTAATGGTGGTATCTTGGTTAGTTCTTCTAAACTTGATCAAATCATATGATCTATACTCGTCTGAGAAATTGACAAGCAATTCATCTGAGGTTAAATCATACTTAACTCTGATTTTTTTCGCATCTACATAATCTACTACACCATCAGCTTCAGCTATAATCAAAGCTCTAGAATCAATTGCAGCTTTGGCTTCAAGCCCCGTACCAACAATAGGTGCTTCTGGCTTCAAAAGTGGCACTGCCTGACGCTGCATGTTTGATCCCATCAATGCTCTGTTTGCATCATCGTGCTCCAAGAAAGGAATCAAAGAAGCTGCAACAGATACAATTTGATTAGGAGCAACATCCATGTATGAGATCTCACTAGGATCTAGGACTGGGAAATCGCCTTCAAATCTCGCTTTTACTTTCTCATTTACGAATGTACCGTCAGCCTCTAATCTCGCATTAGCCTGAGCAATGTTGTTATTATCTTCTTCCTCTGCAGTCAAGAAAACAATATCCTCAGCATTCATGGCAACCTTCCCATTTTCCACCTTTCTGTAAGGAGTTTCTAGGAAACCCATAGAATTGACTTTAGCGTGAACGCAAAGTGAAGAAATCAAACCAATGTTAGGACCTTCTGGAGTTTCAATCGTACAAAGTCGTCCATAGTGTGTGTAGTGAACGTCTCGAACTTCGAAACCTGCTCTTTCTCGGGAAAGACCACCTGGACCCAATGCAGAAAGTCTACGCTTGTGGGTTAACTCAGCAAGTGGATTGGTTTGATCCATAAACTGAGAAAGCTGGTTAGTTCCAAAGAAGGAATTGATAACAGAAGAAAGGGTTCTTGCATTGATCAAATCAACCGGTTTGAAATCTTCATTATCACGAACGTTCATACGCTCCCTGATAGTACGAGCCATTCGAGCAAGGCCAACACCAAACTGGCTGTATAATTGTTCTCCAACTGTTCTAACTCTTCTATTGGAAAGGTGATCAATATCATCGACTACCGCCTTAGAATTGATCAATCCAATCAAATATTTAACGATGGAAATAATGTCTTCCTTCGTCAATACAATCTTATCAGGTTCTATTTCGAGACCTAATTTTTTATTAATTCTATATCTTCCAACCTCACCGAGATCATAACGCTTGTCAGAGAAGAACAAGCTTTGGATTACCTCGCGAGCAGTAGCCTCATCAGGAGCTTCGGTATTACGAAGCTGGCGATAGATTACCTCAACCGCTTCCTTCTCTGAGTTAGAATTATCTTTTTGTAGTGTATTGTAGATGATTGAGAAATCCGCCACGTTCACATCTTCTCTATGGAGAATGATGGACTTTGAACCGGAATCCAAAATCATTTCTATGTCTTCATCTGTCAATACCGTATCACGCTCAAGCAATACTTCATTTCTGTCAATAGAAACTACCTCACCGGTATCTTCATCCACGAAATCTTCTACCCAGCTTCTAAGAACTCTCGCCGCCAACTTTCTTCCAGCTGCTTTTTTAAGTGCAGATTTAGTAGCAGGTACTTCTTCAGACAAACCGAACAAATCAAGAATGTCTTTATCGGAACCATAACCAATAGCTCTAAGAAGTGTGGTTACAGGAAACTTTTTCTTACGATCAATGTAAGCATACATCACATTATTAATGTCTGTTGCAAACTCGATCCAAGAACCTTTAAAAGGAATGATTCTCGCTGAATAAAGCTTAGTTCCATTGGTATGTTTGCTTTGGGCAAAGAATACACCAGGAGATCTATGCAATTGAGAAACGATTACTCTTTCTGCTCCATTGATCACAAAAGAGCCCTTTTCGGTCATGTAAGGAAGATTTCCTAAGAACACTTCTTGTTCAATAGTTTCAAAATCTTCATTATCCTCATCATGACAAAGCAATCTCAATTTAGCCTTTAACGGAACAGAATAGGTGAGACCACGATCAATGCATTCCTCAACGCTATATTTTGGAGGATCTACTGCATAGTCAATAAATTCTAGAGTAAAATTTTCTCTGGAATCACTGATGGGGAAATTTTCAGCAAAAACCTTAAATAACCCATCTGCCCTGCGTTTCTCTGCCGGAGTATCCAATTGGAAAAAGTCCTTGAAAGACTGCAACTGAATATCGAGAAAATCAGGATAGTCTTTGACCACCTTAATGGAGGAGAAGCTTTTCCTTTCGGTTTGATTCTTGATAGCCAAGGTAGTGTATAGTTTATAGTTAAATTAAATATTAGAAAGCGACAATTGTCACTTGAAATAATGCAATTTTTATCCCGCGCATAAACAGGAAAAGACCTGACTAAAAAAGTCAGGTCTTCAGCTTAATCCCTAACCTAAAGGGTTAAGGATCAGCAAATTATTTAATCTCTACTTCAGCGCCAGCTTCTTCCAAAGACTTCTTCAAAGCCTCAGCTTCATCCTTAGCTACACCTTCTTTCAAAGGCTTTGGAGCAGCATCAACAAGATCTTTAGCTTCTTTCAAGCCAAGACCAGTCAATTCTTTTACCAATTTCACTACAGCTAGCTTCTGAGCGCCTGCTGCTTTCAAGATTACATCGAATGAAGTTTTTTCCTCTTCTGCAGGAGCATCACCAGCACCACCAGCAGCAGCAACTACTACAGCACCAGCTGCAGCAGGCTCGATGCCGTACTGATCCTTAAGGATATCTGTCAATTCTTTTACTTCTTTTACAGTCAAGTTTACCAACTGTTCTGCAAGTTGCGTAAGATCTGCCATTGTATTAATTATTTAATTGTTTTTTGAATGATTTGATAAGATTATTTTGAATCTCTTTCTGCCAAAGTTTTAAGAACACCTGTAATGTTGTTCTGTCCAGACTGCAAAGCAGATATGAGATTTTTAGCAGGAGACTGTAGCAATCCGATAAGATCACCCAACAATTCTTGCTTAGATTTGAGATTAGAGAGCATCTCAAGGTTGTTTTCACCCAGAATTACATCTGAATCAATACCAGCCCCTTTAAATACCGGTCTAGTCTCTTTTTTGCCCATTTTCTTCCGGAAATCCAAAAGAACTTTAGCAGGCAAATTGCTTGTCTCTTTTGAGAAAATAATACCTGAGAACCCTTTCAATGCACCACCTACCAGTTTAGAATAGTCCGCATCCAGATTCTCAAGAGCTTTAGCGATCAAAGTGTTTTTGTAAACTTTGTACTCAACACCTCTTTCAAAACAAGTTCTTCTGAATGCGTTAACTTCTGCAACTGTAAATCCGCCTGCATCTGTGATATAGAAGAAAGGGCTTTCTTTCAATTTCTCAGTCAGACTGTCGATAATTACTTTTTTCTCGTCTCTAGTCATGATTAAATACCTTGAATGCTACCCTTGTCTACCGAGATACCAGGAGACATTGTGCTGGAAATGTGAATGCTTTTAAAATAAGTACCCTTTGAAGACGAAGGCTTCAATTTTGAGATAGTCATGATTAGTTCCTTCACATTGTCCTGAATTTGTTCAGGGGTGAAAGAAACTTTACCAATACCAGCGTGAATGATTCCGAACTTATCAACTTTAAAGTCGATTTTACCAGCTTTCACTTCTTTAACTGCCTTACCCACCTCAAGGGTTACTGTTCCAGATTTAGGATTTGGCATTAAGCCCCTAGGACCTAATACTCTACCCAACCTACCTACTTTTGCCATGACATTTGGCATGGTGATGATCACATCAACATCAGTCCAACCGCCTTCAATCTTGGCAATATAATCGTCCAAACCTACGTAGTCTGCACCCGCTTCGGTTGCTTCCGCCACTTTATCAGGAGTACAAAGCACCAATACCTTGATGTCTTTGCCTGTACCATGAGGAAGGGCAACAACCCCTCTTACCATTTGATCTGCCTTTCGAGGATCAACGCCCAAACGAACGTCTACATCCACAGAAGCGTCAAATTTGGTCATGGTAATTTCCTTAACCAGTGAAGAAGCAGCCTCAAGGGAGTACATCTGGCTTGGGTCGTACTTAGAAAGAGCTTCTTTTTGCTTTTTTGTTAACTTAGCCATTTTATTTTATTTATACTTCCCAAGGGGCTTTACCAGATACTGTGATACCCATGCTTCGCGCCGTACCAGCTACCATTTTCATGGCAGATTCTACTTTGAAAGCATTAAGGTCAGGCATTTTAGTCTCAGCAATCACTCTTACCTGATCCCAGGTAACAGATCCTACTTTTTTTCTGTTAGGTTCCGCAGAACCACTTTTAACTTTTGCAGCTTCCAACAGCATATTAGCTGCAGGAGGAGTTTTTACTACAAAGTCAAAAGATTTGTCAGAATACACCGTAATCAGAACAGGCAAAACTGTACCCATTTTATCTTGAGTACGCGCATTGAACTGTTTACAGAACTCCATAATATTCAAACCCTTGGAACCAAGAGCTGGACCTACTGGAGGAGACGGGTTAGCCTGGCCACCTTTCACCTGTAGTTTTACATAACCAGTGATTTCCTTAGCCATTGCTTAGTCTTGTTTTTCTACTTGTATAAAGTTTAATTCAACAGGAGTATTTCGGCCGAAGATCTTAACCATAACATTAAGCTTTTTCTTTTCCTCAAATATCTCCTCAATAGTACCGGTAAACCCACTAAAAGGACCGTCCATTACTTTAACGGCCTCTCCGACTATAAATGGTGTATCCTGCTTCTCGGCAAACTCATCAATCTCCTCAACCTTACCTAAAATACGGTTGACTTCTGATTGTCGTAATGGCTCAGGGGTTTTGGAAGCTCCCCCCTGGTTTGATCCAAGAAAACCGATTACTCCCGGAATGCTAGTTATTACGTGATTGGCTTCACCATTGGAAAGATCCGCATTGACCAAAACATAACCAGGAAAGAAATTTCTTTCTCTGACTCGTTTTTTTCCGTTACGCATCTCGTATACCTTCTCAGACGGAATCAGCACTTCAGGAATAAATTCGTCCAACTTCTGTCTGAAGATTTCATTCTCCAGGTAGGTTTTAGTCTTTTTCTCCTGACCTGCAACTACTCTGAGTACGTACCACTTATGTTCAGCCATTCTGTAATTTCAATTAGAATAAATCATAAAACCATGTCATAATGTTCTCGAACCCTAAATCGACCACACCGATAAACAATGCAAAGATCAGGGAAGCAACCAACACCAATACGGCACTATTTTGAAGAAAGGAAAACTTAGGCCAAGTGACCTTATTTTTCATTTCGTCATAAGACTCGAGGACAAAGTTTTTGAGATTCATAGTCTATCTTCTTACTGCACGGGCAGAGAGATTCGAACTCCCATCAACGGTTTTGGAGACCGCTATTCTGCCATTGAACTATGCCCGTGTAAAATGTACGCCCGAAAACGGAACGCAAAATTAGAAATAATGTCTTTAGAAACAAATGCGATCCCAAAATATTCTTCGGGATCGCATTTAATTATATGATTAAGATTGATTAGTCGAGAATTTCAGTAACCTGACCGGCACCTACTGTACGACCACCTTCACGGATAGCGAATCTCAAACCTTTCTCAAGAGCTACTGCTGACAACAAAGTAACCTCGATAGTTACGTTATCACCTGGCATAACCATTTCAACGTTAGCTGGAAGTTTAATTTCTCCAGTTACGTCTGTTGTTCTCAGGTAGAACTGAGGTCTGTACTTGTTGAAGAATGGAGTGTGACGTCCACCTTCTTCTTTTGAAAGCACATAAACTTCAGCCTTGAAGTGAGCGTGTGGCTTCACTGAACCTGGCTTACAGATAATCATACCACGCTTGATTTGAGATTTTTCGATACCTCTCAACAACAAACCTACGTTATCACCAGCTTCACCTCTGTCAAGGATCTTACGGAACATTTCAACACCAGTAACTGTAGACTTAAGTCCTTCAGCACCCATACCGATGATTTCAACTGGATCACCAGAGTTGATAACACCTCTTTCAATACGGCCTGTAGCAACTGTACCACGACCAGTGATTGAAAACACGTCTTCAACTGGCATCAAGAAGTCTTTGTCGATCAATCGCTCAGGAAGAGGAATGTAAGTATCAACTGCGTTCATCAACTGCATTACAGTCTCAACCCACTTTTCTTCACCATTCAAAGCTCCAAGAGCAGAACCAGCAATCACAGGAATGTTATCACCGTCGAATTCATAGAAAGAAAGAAGCTCTCTAACTTCCATTTCAACAAGTTCCAACAATTCTGGATCGTCAACCATGTCGACTTTGTTCAAGAAAACTACAAGCTGAGGTACACCTACCTGACGAGCCAAAAGGATGTGCTCGCGAGTCTGTGGCATTGGACCGTCAGTAGCAGCTACAACAAGGATAGCACCGTCCATTTGAGCAGCACCAGTAACCATGTTTTTAACGTAGTCAGCGTGACCTGGACAGTCTACGTGAGCGTAGTGTCTGTTTTCAGTCTGATATTCTACGTGAGAAGTATTGATAGTAATACCTCTTTCTTTCTCTTCAGGAGCGTTGTCAATAGAAGAGAAATCTCTCAATTCAGAAAGACCTTTTTTAGCCAAAACGGTAGTGATGGCGGCAGTCAGGGTAGTTTTGCCATGGTCTACGTGTCCAATCGTACCGATGTTAACGTGCGGCTTGGAACGGTCGAAGGTTGCTTTTGCCATGCGTGAAAATCCTCAGTTTAAGTTTAAAGATATGTTTAGATAATAATTTCTGTGTTGAGCCAACGACGGGAATTGAACCCGTGACCCCTTCCTTACCAAGGAAGTACTCTACCCCTGAGCTACGTCGGCTTGCACTACGCAGTGTACTTATAAAAGCACAGAGCGGGAGACGAGGCTCGAACCCGCGACCTGCAGCTTGGAAGGCTGCCGCTCTACCAACTGAGCTACTCCCGCTTATTTCCGGTAACCCGGATATTTTGGCCCTGCAAAACTAGAAAAAAATTTTGCAATTAGGCAACTGGGTGGGGGAAACAGGATTCGAACCTGTGAAGACATAAGTCAACGGATTTACAGTCCGTCCCAGTTGGCCGCTTTGGTATTCCCCCAACTGAGTTAACATTTCATTGATCTGATACCCTTGTAACGTTAACGGATGGCAAAATTATAGCCTTTTGACAAAGTATCAAAGGGTGACTTCGAAAATTGGAAACTTTTTACTGAATAAACTTTCAATCTTTTCAAAATCAACCAATTAATTTTATTCCTTGAGCATTTCCAGAAAATAATTAAAGTAATTGCGCAATTCTGTGGAGTTCTCTTTCTCTGCAGCTTTTTCAAGCAACTTTATGGTTTCAGGGTCTTCCGCAAACCCAAGTAAGGCTTGGAATGCGCCCATACGCAAGTAATCCTTGGAATTATTCTGTAGAATCGCCATTAGATTAGTTATCGCTTGGGTCTTTCCTTCCGCAGGAAGCCTCACGAAATATTCTGAATAATAACCCAAAAAATAATAGAGGCCTTCCCCAGTCAAATGGGTAAGATTTTCATTAAACCATCCACCTTTGCCTGATACATGTTGTTTTAAGTAATATTCAGCTACAGGGATGACTATCCTGAAATTCCTACTGCTTGCCAAGCTATTTATCAAATCGGAATCGACTGAAACCTCTTCTGCCTGAATCATCGCCATCAGCGCAGACCCTGCAATCAAGTAAGAAGGATTATTTGTTAACCTCTTGAACGTCAAAAAGTATTTATCCGATGCCCATTGTCCCAACAAATCTATTGCAGCAGATCTTACCGAGTTCTTTGGATCGTTTTCCACTAAATCATAAACCAACTCTTCAATACCTTGAATCTTCTCTTTCCATTCAGGATCGGATTGCAAATAACCGAGAGCAGTTTCTCTTATAGACCAAAATGGGTCCTTAAGAGCAAGTGGCAAAACTTCCGATAATTCTTCCTTTGCTTCCCTTGATGCAAGACTGTCTAAAGCTTCATAACGAGCCACACCCAATTGGGATTCTTTGAATTGCTTTAAAAATTGTGAGTTGGATAAATTTTGAGTTCTTCTAGCCAAAAGGTTTTTTCCTTCATCAACATAGACCAAATCCACAGGAGTACCATTTTCGATGGCAAAAGACTGTTGCCCTTCTTTGACTATAAACTGCTTGGTTCTGCGATCTTTTCCTTCATACCAACTTATTTCAATAGGAAATTGAAAAAGAGGATAATCGGTTAAATCTTGAAGTTGATTAATCGTTATCAGGATGTTTTCTGGCTCCGAATAATCTATCTCTATAGCAATTTCCGGATGACCTTTAGATAGAAACCATTGATTGAAAAACCAATTCAAATCTTCTCCACTAACCCTTTCAAAAGCTTGGCGGAGATCGTGGACTTCCACGGATTGAAACGCATGCTTCTTTAAATATTCATGAAGTGACCTGAAAAACACCTCATCACCTAGGTATTTTCTAAGCATATGAAGAACGACCCCGCCCTTATTGTAGCTATGGGCGTCAAACATGTCTTCGGAATCATTATAGTCAAAACGAATAAGGTTTACTTTCTTTTCTTCCGACTCGGCAAAATAGCCTTCCATCTCTGCCACGAGCTTCAACGCTGCTTGGTCAGAGCTGTAATAATGCTCATTCCATAAGTATTCACTGTAATTCGCAAAAGCTTCATTGAGGGTAAGATTCGCCCAAGATTCAGTTGTAACAAGATCACCAAACCATTGATGAAAGAGCTCGTGGGCAATGATGTAATCCCATTCGGAATCTAAAGCTTCTCTTTCATCCAACCTCAACTCCTCCATAAAAATAGAAGCAGTGGTATTTTCCATAGCTCCTGAAACAAAATCACGAACTACAATTTGATCGTATTTCTGCCAGGGGAAAGGGACTCCGAGCTTTTTCTCAAAAAAAGACATCATCTTAGGCGTGTTCTCAAAAACCTTTGACGCACCTTTTTCAAAGCCTTTTTCCACATAGTATCCCAATGGAACATCCCCATGAGTTGCCTCTACCTTACCAAAATCACCAATAGCTATTGCTACCAAATACGGTGCATGGGGCAAATTCATCTCCCAATAATCCTTCCTTGATCCATTCCCCAGGTTCTCCTGTTTGACTAGTTTTCCATTGCTAACAGAAACCATGGAGTCCGGCACAGTGAGCCTTATCGAGTGCGTAAATCTTTCATTTGGCTTATCAATGGTCGGAAACCACTTGCTATTATGCTCTGTCTCACCTTGTGTCCAAATCATAGTAGGCTTACTGGGTATAGTATCCAATGGATCGATAAAGTAAAGCCCTTTTGTATCTGTAATCGCATCACTTCCACGACCAGAGTTTCGCTCTGGAAACGCTTTGTAGTTGATTTCTATCTCAAAAGTATCCTTGGAAGTAAACTCACGGGGTAAAAAAACACTGATTTGTTTTTCATCATACCGGTAGGAGAGTTTTTGAATGGAATCTGCTGCTACTAAAGAAATTGCCCCCAACTCAAAATCTTTAGCGTCCAATACCAATATTTTTTCCGGTGAAAAATGAGGTTTTGCTTGAATCCTGGCTTTCCCCAAGACAGACTGGTTTTTCCAGTCAAATTCCAGGTCTAGATCGGTATGCAAGATGTCAAAATCTCGTCTCGCGCTGGGCTGATAGGATTTGATCTCTTTCTCCTTCTGAAGCCTTAGTATAGATTGATCTACAGCTTGGCTTACTTCTGCAGCTCCTTTACTTATGCCTGGGATATCAGAGGCATCTGTAGCAGACTTCGGAGTTTTGCATGCATATGCTACCATGAAAATCCCTGTAAGTAGACATAATCTAAGAAGGAACATCAAATTTCGCTTTGGACTGGTTGGGTTTTGACTCATATTTGGGATAATCTAACGGACCTTACCGATAATAATTAAAGAAGTAAATCCAAATTAGCAGGAATGTTTTCAGTAAACCTTCAAAATAGCACTTACACGGTCGAAAAATCACACCATAATATTTTGGTCAACCATCAACCATTGACTTGGGATATCAAATGGATTGATGACCGACGGATTCATCTAATTAAAGGAAATGAGTCAATTGAGGCTGAACTGATTTCTATCGATCACGATACAAAAAGTCTCCAAGTACGACTTGGCTACCAAACGGCAACGCTCGAATTGAAGGATAGATTTGATCTTTTGCTTGAGAAAATGGGGATAACCAATTCAGGCACTGGTAGTCTAAAGGAGATCAAAGCACCTATGCCGGGTTTGATTTTGGACCTGAAAGTAAACGCTGGAGATGTGGTAAAAAAAGGTGATGTGGTGTTGATTTTGGAAGCTATGAAAATGGAAAATATCATCAAATCCCCTGGCGACGGAGTGGTAAAGGAGGTCAAAGTCAATCTCAAACAGAGTGTAGAAAAAAACCAGGTATTGATCCAGTTTTGAAAAAGTGGCCTTGGTCACTTTTTTTAATTGAGTGCCTATGGTAAAGTATGAAAGTGAATTTTAACCAAGCATTTTCCGAATCGATTCTGGCATTCTGAATTGAAGAATTTATATTTGCCGGATTGTTTTGGCTTGAGGAGAGTCTTTCCAATCCAGGTTTGAAATTATAGCACCCCAAATTTTCTCCCATAGGGAGAATAAACTTTAGAAACTATTCGCCAACCGATGAAATACAAACGAATTCTGCTCAAACTCAGTGGAGAATCCCTCATGGGAGAAAAGAAATACGGCATTGACCCTGCCATTCTTCAGCAATACGCCGATGAAATCAAAAAAGTGAAAGGAATGGGTGTGGAAATAGCCATAGTCATCGGTGGCGGAAATATTTTTAGGGGAGTTCAGGCTGAAAAATCAGGAATTGACAGAGTGCAAGGAGACTACATGGGAATGCTGGCCACACTGATCAACGCGATGGCATTACAAAGTGCACTTGAGCAAAACGGCATGTATACCCGATTGATGTCAGGGATCAAAATAGAAAGTGTTTGCGAGCCATTTATCCGTCGAAGAGCTATTCGACACCTTGAAAAAGGCAGAATCGTGATTTTCGGTGCAGGTATTGGAAACCCTTATTTCACCACCGATTCTACTGCTGCGCTTCGTGCTATCGAGATTGAGTCGGATGTGGTATTAAAAGGAACCAGAGTGGATGGCGTTTACACAGCCGATCCAGAAAAAGATGCCACTGCTACCAAATATCAAAACATTTCTTTTGACGAGGTATATAAGAAAAACCTCAACGTCATGGATATGACCGCCTTCACGCTTTGCCAGGAGAATAATCTTCCCATCATTGTATTTGACATGAATAAAGAAGATAACTTGTTCAAGCTGGTACAAGGTGAAACTATCGGAACATTGATCACCGCATAACCAAGAATATACTCATGGAAGAAATAGAATTATTCTTAGACGAAGCCAAAGAACTCATGCAAAAAGCTGTGGATCACACCGCAGCCGAATTGGTAAAAATCCGCGCCGGCAAAGCAATGCCTAACCTATTGGATGGCATCTTTGTACAGTACTATGGGTCTCCTACTCCACTGAATCAGGTTTCTTCGGTGACTACACCTGATGCAAGAACTCTTGCGATCAAACCTTTTGAGAGAAAACTGATCTCTGATATCGAAAAAGCAATCATCAATTCTGATTTAGGCCTCGCTCCTCAAAACAATGGGGAAATCATTATCTTGACTATACCTGCCTTGACGGAAGAACGCAGATTGCAACTCGTGAAACAGGCAAAAGGGGAATGTGAACATGGAAAAATCTCCATTCGCTCTGTCAGAAAAGAGACCAATGAATCCCTAAGAAAACTTCAAAAAGAGGGCGCTTCCGAAGACGCGATCAAACGTGCCGAAGAACAGGTCCAAAAATTCACGGACAGCTACTCCGCAAAAATCGATGAGCTTCTGGTGAAAAAAGAAGCCGACATCATGAAAGTCTGATCTAGGAAGCTCTGGAGAAATCCAGAGCTTTTTTCTTACAGAATGGTCATGGAACCAACCATACTCCCTTCCAGTCTTTTGATTTTTCAAACTGGATTCGAAGGTGACCTTCTTTGCTCAGTTGGAGTGCTTCGATACAGTGAGGGCTGATTTTTAGGACGGTGAAAAAAGATTCCTCACCCAAATCCCAGCCCGAATCCGGACTAGAAATCTCCTTTCCCGGAGGCAGCATTCCCATGTATTCCGCTCGGCGAGCCTCAGGAATCCCTTTCCAATAGCGCTCCGAAAGCTCATCTTGAAAATGAACCTCTGTCATTGCCTCAACTCGGACTTGCAGCATTTTTTTGGGATGATAAAAATGAAGAGTGACCATCGGAGAGCCTTGGATTTCTCTCACTTTTTCAGATCTATAATTGGTGAATATCAAAAAATCTAACTCTTGGGTCACTCCTCTCAAGACAACCGTCCGAACCTGAGGAAACTCCCGCCCCAGAGTTCCCAAGTTCACATATCGAAACGGATGCTTGGGATCCAATGCACCGCGATGCAATTCATGCTTGATAAACTGCCAAATTCCGGATGGAGAGTCTGAATGGGAAAAGAGCATGATGATTAGTTTATACGATAACTCAAACTTGGAAATCGAGTTCAAGCAAAATGAAAACCGGAGGAATTAAAAATTGAATATATCAATCAGAAAATCCTCCATCACCAAAAAACTTTAAATGAAAATAACCCTCGAAATCTGAGATCTCGAGGGTTTTAAATTAATCTTTTCGAAAGTTAAACCTCCACGGTCGCATCAATATTCTTGAAATAAACCTGCTTGTCAGCATCCAAGTCTACCAGTACCGCTGAGTCATTTTTGATATAGCCTGCCAAGATCTGCTTGGAAAGTTCATTCAAGATCAATCGCTGCATGGTACGCTTGAGTGGTCTGGCTCCAAAGTTTGGATCAAAGCCCACTTCACCAAGGTAATCCAAGACTTCTGTAGTTGCTTCAATCTCAATGTTGGATTCAGAAAGACGCTTCTGAATTTCTCTCCATTGAATATCCACGATCTTACGGATAACCTGCTTATTAAGCGGCTCAAACATGATCGTCTCATCGATTCGGTTGAGGAACTCGGGTCGAACTGACTTTTTGAGTAGTTCGTAAACTTCCGCTTTGGTCTTTTCCAAGATCTCTTCCTTATTCCACTCTTCCATCTCGGCAAATCGCTCCTGAATTAGGTGTGAACCGATATTGGTAGTCAGAATAATGATAGTATTCTTGAAGTTCGCAATTCGGCCTTTGTTGTCCGTCAAGCGACCATCGTCCAAGACTTGAAGCAAGATATTGAATACATCAGGGTGAGCCTTTTCGATCTCGTCCAAAAGGATGACTGAATACGGCTTTCTTCGAACCGCTTCGGTTAATTGACCGCCTTCATCGTAACCCACGTAGCCCGGAGGTGCTCCCACCAATCGGCTGACGGAGTGGCGCTCTTGGTACTCGGACATATCGATCCGCACCATGGCATTGTCGTCATTGAATAGGTATTCAGCTAGGGCCTTGGCCAACTCGGTCTTACCCACACCAGTAGTACCCATGAAGATAAAGCTACCTATCGGCCGCCTAGGGTCCTGCAATCCGGCACGGCTTCTTCTCACCGCATCCGAAAGTGCGGCAATCGCTTCCCGTTGACCCGCTACTCTTCGGCCCAACTCGTCTTCGAGATGAAGCAGTTTTTCTCGCTCGGATTGGATCATCTTGATGACTGGAATTCCTGTCCACTTGGAGACTACCGCTGCGATGTCTTCATTGTCCACTTCCTCTTTGAGCAACGGCGAACCAGCCTGCATTTCCGCCAACTGGGATTTGAAGGATTCCAGCTTCTTCTCCGATTCGCCGATTTTTCCATATCGGATCTCAGCTACTTTCCCAAAGTCGCCGGCACGTTCTGCCTGTTCAGCTTCAAGTTTCAGCTTTTCGATAGCTTCTTTTTCCCGCTGAATCCCCATGATCACCGCTTTTTCGCTTTCCCATTTGGCTTTGACGGACTGTCTTTTTTCACCCAATTCTGCAATCTCTTTGCTCAGAATCGCTTCCTTGTCTTTGTTGTTTTCTCTTCGAATCGCTTCCCGCTCAATCTCAAGCTGCATGATTCGCCTGTTCAGCTCATCCAATTCCTGTGGAAGGGAGTCGATCTCCATTCTCAGTTTGGCAGCTGCCTCATCCATCAAGTCGATGGCTTTATCCGGCAAGAAACGGTCAGAAATGTACCGCTGCGAAAGCTCGACCGCTGCAATGACCGCATCGTCTTTGATTCGCACCCCATGGTGAAGCTCGTACTTGTCTTTGATTCCTCGAAGGATGGAAATCGCATCCGCCGCATCGGGTTCGTCCACGATGACCGCTTGGAATCGACGCTCCAATGCCTTGTCCTTCTCGATGTACTTTTGATATTCCTTAAGCGTCGTCGCGCCGATAGCATGGAGTTCCCCACGTGCCAAGGCTGGTTTGAGCAAGTTGGCAGCATCCATTGCTCCTTCTCCTCCACCTCCGGCTCCGATCAGTGTATGGATTTCATCGATAAAGAGAATAATTTCTCCATCTGAGTCCGTCACTTCTTTGATTACGGCTTTAAGTCTCTCCTCAAACTCTCCTTTGTACTTGGCGCCTGCCACGAGCAAGCCCATATCCAGGGAAATCAAAGTCTTGGACTTTAAGTTTTCCGGCACGTCACCGGAGACGATTCGCTGAGCTAAACCCTCGACAATGGCGGTTTTACCCACACCAGGCTCACCGAGCAAAATGGGGTTGTTTTTGGTACGCCTCGCGAGGATTTGAAGTACCCTTCTGATTTCTTCATCACGGCCGATTACTGGGTCGATTTTACCCTTTTTGGCCAATTCGTTCAGGTTTTTGGAATACTTTTCCAAAGCCCTGTACTTGCTCTCTGCATTGGGATCAGTCACTTTATTTCCTTTTCTTAATTCCTTGATAGCTTCGATCAGGGGCTTTTCAGCCAAGCGCTGATCTTTTAAGAGCTGGGCGACGGCATCACTTCCAGCTAAAATCCCCAGAAGCAAATGTTCGATGGCGACGTATTCATCCCCAAAAGTCTTGAGGTAATCTTTCGCCTTTGTCAAAGCTTGATTGGTCGCGCCTGCGAGGTAGGGCTGCTGATTGGCTCCGCTTACTTTGGGAAACTTGGCGAGTTGCTCGTCCAGCTTTTGCTCGATCAATTGCTTATTTGTCCCAAGTTTCTTGAAGAGAAAATCTGTAACGTTTTCGTCTTCAGCGAAAATCCCCTTCAGCAAATGGGCAGTCTCGATATTTGGCTGACCTGCACTCGTCGCAAGCTCGGCAGCCTTTTGTATCGCTTCCTGAGATTTGATGGTAAATTGCTTGAAATCCATAGTGGTTGATAGTGGTTAGTTAGTTTCTTTCTTCCCATTGGATCAAATGCTCAGCCAAGGCGATTTCCAAGTCAGAATGGCTTGAAAAACGACTTTTTGAAAGGATTTTCTGAAAATTTGACAGAAAAAAGTAAGTATTTATTACTCAAGTACGCCCTTAAGTCAGCCTTTGCCTTTCAAGCCCAAAAAACAAAAGCTCCCGGTCTTTAGAAATGCCGGGAGCTTTTCAAGCTAGAATTAGACCTTACTTCTGACTAGCCGCATAGTCCTCCACGGCCTTCCAGACCCGGAATACATTTTTATAACAAATCTTCTCGATGTCTTCTCGTGAATAACCTCGCTTTAGCAATTCGGCAATCAAGTTTGGAAACATGGAAACATCCTTCAGCCCAGTAGGAAGTGAATCTCCTACGCCATCGAAGTCTGAGCCCAAGCCCACATAATCAATCCCTACCAAGTTGACCACATGGTCAAAATGATCCGCCACTCTCTGAACGGTGGGAAAAGGATTATTCTTTTCTGAATATTCCTGGATATAAGCCTGTGCTGCGGAATCACTTCTGGAAAGATTGTTTTCAGCAAGCCAGTTTACAATATGCTCTCGGACCTTAGCTGAACCTGCTGCATACGCCGAATCGATAAAAGAACCACCGAAATTGATCATCATCACTCCACCGTTTTTGGCCATAGCCTGAATCAGTTCATCGCTCATATTTCGCTCAAAGCCCGGAGTGAATTTTCGGACAGAAGAATGTGAAGCTATCACGGGAACTTTGGTTATCGCCAAAGCATCGCGAAAGGTATTGTCAGAAACGTGGCTCAAATCGACCATAATTCCCACACGATTCATTTCAGCCACTACTTTTTCCCCAAACTCACTTAATCCCCCATTGGTACCTGTGGTATCATAGCTCGCATCACCGATGAGGTTGTCTTTTCCATGGGTAAGGGTAATGTATCGAATACCTCTTTTGTAAAAGTATTCCACATTCGATAAATCATCCTCTATCCCAGCGCCATTTTCCATTCCCATAGGGAGGGAAATCAGCCCTTTGGCAAAATTGGCTTCAATATCTGCAGGGCTGTATGCCATGGCAAACTTGTCCGGAAACGTGCTTGCCAATCGCTCAGTCATCAAAATCAAGGAATCCGCCAAAGCTTTTGAAGCGCCTGGGATTGCCTGATTGCCTGCAGGAATATAAATTGACATAAAAGGCGCATCGAGTCCCCCTTCTTTGGATCTAGGATAGTCAAAATTTCCGTCAGGAGTCCTGACAGAAACATCCAGTATTTCACGCTGAAGGGTAAATCTTCCGACTTTCATCCGATAGGGAAGGTCCACGTGACCATCTACCATGATGGTGGATTGGGCTATTTCTATTGCAGCCTTTAGCCGTTCTTCATCCGACATTTTGGTATAATCGGGAGCATTTTCTTTTTGACTGCATGAAGCAGTAAGTGCTAGGAGAGCCGCGAGAATAAAATTTCTATTCATAGTCGTGTAAAATAATCTAGTGGGAATATAGCGTGTTCCGAAAAATGATTCTAAAAAAGAGACTGTTCAAATAACTGTGTCAAAATTTAAACCATTAAATTTTGACTATGAAAGAAGACAAAGAAGAGTTTGATTTCAAGGCTTTCGCCAAGCAGGCCGGAGATGCGCTTCGGTCAGGTAAGCCA
>NZ_JBHSKS010000012.1:0-111902 GCF_042657405.1 Algoriphagus aquatilis | reverse complement strand
ATAATGTTCATGGTCAAAACCGTCTATTTTGACCTAATTTAAAGCAAGTTGAAACCCAACTAAAGCAATTGTCACTAACTGTCAGTAAGAACTTATTTGGCTACTGGTATCATTGCGGATATACATATTGTTTAATAATTCAACCCCACTTTGATTCCCCCATACCAATTCCTCATCGGTGCAGGCTGATAAAATCTACCCGCAAAGGCATTCAGGTCATTGCCCAGACTGTAGCTTTCATCCAACAGATTATCCACTCCGGCAAAAAGCTCCAAGTCGAAATTCCCCAAGCTTTTCACCCAGCCTGCTCTTAGATTGACCAAGTCGTAGGACTCCTGAAATACCGTATTGGCATCATTCAGAGGAATTTTTTCGGTAAACTGATGGGTGAAATTCAGGTAGATTCCTGGTCTGGTTCGGATATCCAATCTGCTGACTACATTGTGTGGAGGCACTCCGGTCAGGCCATTTCCGGAAAAGTCATTGGTCTGTTTTTTATAGTCGACAAAGGTGAAAAACTGCCCGGTGTAGGCTGTTCCGACCAAGAAGTCTTTGATGAACCCAGTGGCATTTCTCAAAATCGCGTAATCCAAAGAAGCTTCAATTCCCTTTTGATCTGTCGAACCGGCATTTCGGAAGAGTACCACGCCATTGGCATTGGTAAAGGTGGTAATCGTTTCGTCCAATTTGAGGTAGTAAGCAATGAGTTCCAGGTTAAATTTCTCTTTTCCCAGACGATAACCGATCTCGTAATTCACTCCTTTTTCCGCTTCCAGATCTAAGTTCAAGCTTCCCTCGTTGGTGCGTACTTCATCGATGGTCGGAGGAGAAAAGCCACTGCTGATCGAGCCGTAAACCGAGCTGAAAGGATTCAATCGATAATTAAGTGCCACTCTTGGCACCACAATCGGATCAAAGGTTCGGGTTTGAACTCCTGTTTTTCCTCCAGAAGCGTCGATTTGCCGGTCGATCTCGTAGCCGGAGAAGTTTTCACTTAGGCCCAACGTAACCAGTAGCTTTTCTGTCAGATTCAATTCGGCCTGCTGGAAGAAGAAGCCTTGGTAAGTCCGGAGCTTGTCGGCAAAGCGAACCGTATCGGCCTTTCCGGCGCGGTTTCCAAAGTTTTGCGCATCGGTGATGGCATTTTGAAACTCAGCTCCTGCAATCAGGCGAAGGGCTTTTCCACCCAATTTGGTTTCATGGGTAAACTTGGTCCTAGCCCCGTAGCCAAAGCCCAATTCCTTTTTGTAATCCAAAATGAATGGATTTTCAAAGTTGTTGGTGTTGAGGTAGATCGTGGTATTGTTGCTGGTTTTCTCCGAAAAGCGATACAAATGCCCCAAGGACATTAAAATCGCCTGTTGGGAAATCGAGCTGTTTTGGTTGACCGAACCTGGCCTCGCCTGTTTTGGATTGGCGGTTACCTGGGCTTGATTGAGCGCTCCAGGAATCTGATAATTCAGGTCTGAGATCAGCAATTGAGTTCGGATTTCCTGTTTTTCAGAAACAGGGAAATATCCTCCTAATTGAAACACTTGTCGATCAACAGCCGAGTGTTCGCGGTAGCCATCTGACTTTTGGCTGACATAGGAGGCCTCGATCCCGCCATTTCCTACTTGTTGGGATAGTCCCAAGCGGAATCTGGAGAGCCCGAAATCTCCCGCTAGATAGTCGGTGGAGATCCTGTTTTCGCTCAAATTAGGTTGACTGAAAAGCGAAATTGCGCCACCGTTACCAGCTCCATAAATGCTTCCCGAAGGACCTTTTACAATTTCGGAAGTACGGATATTTGCCAAGTCGAGCAGATTCAAAGCCGTAGTTCCATCAGGAGAGGTAAAAGGCACCTCATTCCAATATACTTTCACATTTCGTACTCCGAAAGGCGACCGAAGTGAACTCCCACGGATCGACACCCGATAGCTGGCAGGTGCCCGTTCCTCGATTCGAACACCGGCTTTTTGATTGAAGGCATTGACGGGAGAAATCTCATTGAATCGATTAAAATCGCGTTCGCTGACGACACTTATAGCGGCTGATTGCTCCAAAAGGGGGCGTTCGGATTCAAAAGTAGTTACGGTGACAGCTGAAAGATTAAGTACAGTTGGGATCAGCTGCACCTCAAATTCACCAC
Organism: Algoriphagus aquatilis; assembly: GCF_042657405.1. Taxonomy (NCBI): domain Bacteria; kingdom Pseudomonadati; phylum Bacteroidota; class Cytophagia; order Cytophagales; family Cyclobacteriaceae; genus Algoriphagus; species Algoriphagus aquatilis. The sequence continues at coordinate 109,771 of NZ_JBHSKS010000012.1, read as the reverse complement.
TGGAAAAGGTTTTTTCCAAGGTTTCATAGCCTTCGAGGGCAAAAGAGATTTTCAGATTTTCTCCAGGGAAAGCAACAATCCCCGAAGCGTTGGTTCGAAGAATACTTTTATCAGCTTTGACCCGAACATTTTCCAAGGGAAGTCCGGTGATCTGATCGGTGATTTTGAGTTGGATCTGGGCGAAGAGCTCCAGTGAAAAAAGCAAAAAGAAGAGCGTAAATGCGTGTTTCATGGCTTGAAATTACGAGGGGATCTACGTTGTCAAAGCATTAATTTGATTAATGGTTTCAGAATTGAAGATAGTTTTCTAAAGTTTTTGAAATACTTCCTTTTGAACAGGTTCGTCAAATCAGCAAAGGAAAAGTATGCTCTAATTTCTCAGGGTGCCGAAGGTTTCCACTCAGGGCATTGTTTTTTTATTATTTTTAAAAACTCGTATTTCTTTCTTAAAAAAATTCAAAAGTCTGTTTCCAGATTCTTCCGATGAAAAAGATTCTTTTCCCACTGTTGCTGCTTACACTCAGTTTTTGTCAGGAAAAAGCCGCGCCACCAGAGCCAGTATTGCCCGTGCCTGATGCCCGTCAGATTGCCTGGCAGGATCTTCAGTATTATGGTTTTGTCCATTTCAATATGAATACCTTCTCTGACCGGGAATGGGGATTTGGAGATGAAAAGCCGGAGCAGTTTAATCCCACTGCACTCGATGCCAGACAATGGGCAAGAATCGCCAAGGAAGCCGGCATGAAAGGCCTGATCATCACGGCCAAGCACCACGATGGATTTGTCCTTTGGCCGTCAAAGTACACCGAGCATTCGGTGAAAAACAGTCCTTGGCGTGACGGAAAGGGCGATTTGATCCAAGAATTTGTGGACGCCTGTCGGGAATATGGACTCAAAGTTGGGATTTATTACTCCCCTTGGGACCGAAATCATCCCGACTATGGCAAGCCCGAATACATCACCTACATGCGCAACCAGCTGACGGAGTTGCTGACCAATTACGGAGAAATCTACGAGGTCTGGTTTGATGGGGCCAATGGTGGAACAGGCTGGTATGGAGGAGCTAATGAGGAGCGTAAGGTGGACAAATTCAGCTATTACGACTGGCCAACGACCCATGAACTGGTTCGCAAGCTTCAGCCCGGCGCCATGATGTTCAGCGATGCCGGACCTGATGTGCGCTGGGTGGGCAACGAAGATGGCTACGCGTATGAGACCACTTGGTCCAATCTGATGCGGGATTCGGTCTATGCCGGCATGCCTGATTTTGATAAATGGGCCACAGGTCAGGAAAATGGGACCCATTGGGTTCCCGCCGAATCCGATGTGAGCATTCGTCCGGGATGGTACTACCACACCTATGAGGACCACAAAGTGAAAACACTGCCGGACCTGATGGAGATCTACTACAACAGCATCGGGAGGAATAGCTCCCTGTTGATCAACTTCCCCGTGGATACCCGAGGCTTGATCCATAAAAAAGACGAAGAAGCCATTTTGAAAATGGCGGCCAAGGTCAAAGAAGATTTTGCTCTCAATCTCTCTAAAGATGCTTCCTTCGAAGCAAGCGCAGATCGAGGCAAAGGATATACGGCAGATTTCCTAAATGACGGGGATTTCAATACGTACTGGACTACACCCGATGGACAGTTACAGGCTTCCGTGGAGGTGGATTTTGGGAAAACAGTTTCCTTCAACCGTCTCCTGATTCAGGAATTTGTCAATCTTGGGCAACGCGTGAAAGCTTTTTCCCTGGAAAAAGAAGTAAACGGTAGCTGGGAAAAAATCGCAGAAGGGACCACGATCGGGTACAAGCGGATTTTGAGATTTCCAGATACGGAAGCCAAGAAAATCCGAATCAACTTCCTGGATGGAAAAGGCATTCCGGTGATTTCTGAAATTGGCGTCTACTCCGCTCCTGCCTTGCTTTTTCCTCCTAAAATCACCCGAACCCCCAAAGGAAAAGTAACCATCCAAGCCGCAGAATCTGAGTTGGAAGTCTTCTTTACCACGGATGGATCTGCTCCAAAAGTTGGGCAAAACGCCTATTCCGATGCCTTTGACCTTCTTCAGCCCGCTACTGTTCAGGCTATCGCGGTAGATTCCAAAACCGGAAAAACTTCCGATCCTGCCCGAGTGGACTTTGACCTAGCCAAAGGCAGCTGGAAAGTGATTTCATCCGACACGCTTGCCATTCGCTCCATTGATGAGCGGGCTAATTCTTATTGGATCTCAAAAACCAATGACTTGACCATTGATCTTGGTCAGGAAGTCGAATTGAAAGGGTTTACCTATCTACCCATGCAAGCCAGATACCCGAGTGGGTACATCGCAGATTATTCGCTGGAGATTAGCGGAGATGGGAAAAGCTGGAAGAGAGTAACTCAAGGCGAATTTTCCAATATCCAAAACAGTCCGATCGAGCAAATCATCAAAATCGATCCAACCAAAGCCCGATTTGTTAGGCTAAAGGCCCTTCGAACCGTAGATGGGAATGCTGCTACGTTTGGGGAGTTTGGGGTGATTACCCGATAATCTCAGCCTTGTAAAATTCGGGTAGGGATTTTTCGATAAAATCCCTACTTTCTGGCTTCAATTGCTTTAACCCAATCTATCGCCTTTACTTATGAACAGACGACATGCTTTGCGGCATATTGCGCTGATATCCGGAGGACTTGCCCTGATTCCTTCCTGTGACTTCAGCAAAGACGACATCCTCGCCGCCTACAAAAATCTGAAAGTTACCACTTCCCAAAAAGCGCTTCTTGCTGCCATTTCAGATACCATCATTCCAGCCGGAGAAATCAAAGGAGCGCTTGATCTAGAGGTGCCTGACTTTATCCTCGTGATGGTCAATGACTGCTTTATCAAGGAAAATCAGGAGAAATTCACCGCAGGATTAATTGCCTTCCCCGATTATGTCCAAAAGACCGCAGGAAAGAAATTCGACGCCCTTTCCACCAAAGAGAAAGAAGAATTGATCCTCAACGGAACCAAGCTCGAAGGCGATGACACACCGGAGGGAAAAGAGCGAGGAAACATCGCATACTTCCTCAATTCCACCAAGCGGTTCACCATCCAAGGATACATGGCCTCCGAATACATCCAAACTGAAATCATTCCTTATTCCCTTATACCTGGCGAATACAATGGCGCCGTTTTGATCACTGACCTTCAAAAACCACGCATCAATGGCTAATCTGAATATCCGCAGCAAACAGGAACGAACCTATCAAGCCATCGTCATAGGTTCGGGCATCAGTGGGGCGTGGGCTGCCAAAGAGTTTTGCGATTTGGGTGTAAAAACACTTATGCTGGAGCGCGGCCGTAATGTGGAGCACATCAAAGACTATCCGACGACCAATATGCTTCCTTACGAGTTTCCCCATCGGAACCAGATTCCTCAGGAGATTCAAGAAGCCAATCCGGTGATCAGCCGATGCTATGCCTTCCGTGAAGATGCGATGCACTTTTTTGTGAAAGACACCGACCATTCTTATGTTCAGGAGAAGCCTTTTGACTGGATTCGAGGCTATCAGGTAGGCGGTAAATCGCTTCTTTGGGCCAGACAGGTGCAGCGTTGGTCTGACTTTGATTTTGACGGGCCGGCTCGGGATGGATTTGCGGTAGATTGGCCGATTCGATACAAAGACATCGAAAAATGGTACAGCCATGTGGAGAAATTTGCAGGAGTTTCCGGTTTCAAAGATGGAATCGCCCAGCTTCCCGATGGAGAGTTTTTGCCAGGGTATGAGTTGAATGTGGTGGAGAAATACTTTGCGGAGCAGCTTAAAAAGCACTACGGCAATGACCGACACATGATCTCGGCCCGCTGTGCGCACATCCATGGCAATGCCGAATACTACGCCCAGCAGGGTCGGGCCATGTGCCAAAACCGTAACCTCTGTCAGCGTGGATGTCCGTTTGGGGGCTACTTCAGTTCCAACTCATCGACCATTCCTTGGGCTTTGAAAACAGGCAACTTGACCCTCCGACCTGATGCGGTGGTTCACTCCATCATCTATGATGAGGAAAAAGGAAAAGCGACCGGGGTACGCATCATCGACCGCCTGACCAAGGAAACTGAGGAATTTTACGCTGATGTGATCTTTGTGAATGCCGCAGCGCTAAATACCAATGCGATTTTGCTCAACTCGACTTCAAACCGGTTCCCGAATGGACTGGGTAATGACAATGGACTGCTTGGCAAATACGTTGCTTTCCATAATTACCGCGCCCGAGTATCGGGTGAATACGAAGGTCATTCCGAATTTACCACTTCCGGAGGTAGACCGACGAGTGGCTATTTTCCAAGATTCCGAAACGTGTACAAGCAGGAGACAGACTTCCTCCGTGGCTATGCAGCGGGATTCTCTGCTAGCCGTGGCTCAGGCCCGGATACCAGCGGTATCGGCATGGACTTGAAAAACAGTCTGCTCAATCCGGATAAGTATGGTCCTTGGCGAGTGGGTTCCCACATGATGGGCGAGACGATCCCAAAGGAAACCAACTTTGTCGCCCTCGATCCGAATCAAAAAGACGAATGGGGCATGCCTCAGCTTCGAATCAGTGTAGACTACGACGATAACGATGAGAAAATGGTCAAGGACTACATCGAGCAGATGACGGAGATGTTTACCAAAGCTGGATTTACCAATATCCAATCTGCCGACAGCAAGCAGGCGCCGGGCTTGGACATTCACGAAATGGGAGGGGTACGCATGGGCAAAGATCCTAAAACCTCCCTTCTCAATGCCAACCATCAGTTGCATGCCGTGCCGAATGTCTATGTGACTGACGGCGCTTCGATGACTTCTACATCTACCCAAAATCCATCCCTGACTTATATGGCATTTGCGGCAAGAGCGGCACATCATGCAGTGGCGGAAAGCAAAAAGTAAAGTTTGAAAGCTTGCCTGCCGCAGGAAGGCAGAAGTCAGAAATCAGAAAGCTGAAAAAAGGCCCAAGTCGAGAGATTTGGGCTTTTTTGTTAATTTAAACTATGATTTATAAATACAGAACTGTGGAAGTTGGGCTGAAAATTCTCAAGAATCAATCTATAAGATTTTCTTCTCCTAGCGAATTTTCAGATATAATGGATGTTGCACCTTCATTGATAGATTTTCAGTTCAGGTTGAATGATAAAATTGGGGATGAACAAAAAAGGGATCTGGAGATTCTTTTTGAAAAACGGCCCGATTTGAAAATAAAAACCATTCAAAATGAAAGATTAATTAGTGAAGCCTATCAAGACATGCTCATTAAAAAGAATAAAATCTTAAAGATTTGTTCTTTTTCAACAAACGGAAATTCCAGTCAATTATGGGAAAATTATGGTGATTCTGAAAAAGGGATTGTTTTAGGTTTTGAGCCAGATTTGCAAAAAAAATTTCTTTCAGAGTCCCCTGAGTTCTTTTTTGGAGGACTAGTGGAATATGTCGATGCGTATCCAACAATAAAATATCAGGTATCTCCTAAGGAAGAAATTTATTCTTCTTGGGTGAGAACTAAACTCAAAAATGAGTTTCATTGGGAAGAGGAATATCGAATCGGATTCTTTAAAAATGATTTGTCACTGTTAAACGTAAAGGTCATTGAAGTGAAATTTGATCCTGCTTCTCTTTTGGAGATTAGATTTGGAAAATTGACAAGCAAAAGTGACAAAGACCAGATTTTTTATCTGTTAGGAGAAAAGGGATGGAGCCATGTTAAGTTGATTTGATGATTATTTTCAAAAAGGCAACTTCCCCAAATCCACATTTCCTCCGGACAGGATAATTCCAACTTTTTTACCTGAAAATCTTTCTTTATTCGCCAATAAAGCCGCCAATGGTACAGCACACGAGGGCTCGATGATGATTTTCATCCGCTCATAGACCAGTCGCATGGCTTCGATGATCTGTGGGTCGGTAGCAATCAGAATGTCATCTACGTACTTTTGAATCAATTCAAAATTCAACTTGCCCAACGATGTCAAGAGCCCGTCGGCGATGGTATTCGGACCGGTTTGCGGGATAATATGTCCTGCATGGAAAGATCGGAAAGCATCATCCGCACCGGCAGGTTCTCCGGCAATGACTTCGATTTCAGGATTGATGTAGTGGGTTGTCAAAGCTGTCCCCCCCAAAAGTCCTCCTCCTCCTACAGGAGCCATGACGATATCAAGATTCGGTTGATCTTCCAAAAGTTCGAGCGCGCAAGTGGCCTGACCTTCGATCACGTCCATGAAATCATAAGGAGGAATAAAGGTTGCTCCCGTACGCTCCACGACCGCTTCAAGGGTAGTTTCCCTTGCTTTAAGGTTAGGTTCGCACTCGATGATTTCTCCTCCGTAGCCTTTGACCGCTTTCTTTTTGATCTCGGGAGCATTGGAAGGCATCACGATATAGGAAGGAATTCCCGCTACACTTGCTGCACGGGCGAGGGCGGCAGCATGATTTCCGGAGGAGTGCGTCGCAACTCCCTTGGCTCTTTCCTCTGGGGACAGTTTCATCACGGCATTGGCCGCACCTCGGGCTTTGAAAGCACCGACTTTCTGGAAGTTTTCGCATTTAAAATAGATCTCGCAACCTGCGATTTCATTGATCGCGGTGGAGGTCATGATTGGGGTGCGGTGGATAAACGACTGGATGCGGGCATGTGCCGCTCGGATATCGGAAAGGGTCGGAAAATTCATGGGTTAAAGATAGGGGAAGGGAAACAAAGTGGAAATACTGTTGAAATACAATCGAAATACTCTACGCTTCGCTTCGTGAAAAATTGAAAACCTGAGATTCAATCGGCTCAAAAACTTCAAAAAAGCGGTTAAATACGGCTCAATTTTATTAGGATTTGAGCCGTATTCCTTGCGAATATGAGCCGATCAAAACTATTTCACCCCGATTTATCGGGGTTTATTTCCATCCTATTTCAACTGTATTTCCTTTTATTCCTTCCACTTAAAGCTTTTCTCATCAATCGCCCGCATGGTACAGAGCACTCCGTCGAGGTGATCATATTCGTGCTGGATCAATTCAGAAATCGCTCCCTCCACAGTCCAGCTTTGTTTTTCCCAGTTTTCGTCTAAATATTCCAATGTCAGACTTTGGTGACGTTTCACTTTCACCAGCAGATTGGGAAAGCTCATGCAGTCATCCCACAGCTCAAAAAGCTCTTCACTAAGCCCCTTCAGTTCCGGATTGAGAATGATGAAAGGCCGATCTAGATTGAGGTAAAACATCCGCTTCATAATCCCCAGCTGCGGGGCGGCTATTCCCCTTCCAAATCCATACACGCGACGGATATCTTCCATGGCCTCGTGCAGTTGCTGAGTCCACTCGGGAACCATGGGAAGGTCGGATTTCAGGACCGGTTCGCAGACTTCATAGAGTCGGGGATCGCCGAGTTTGAGAATGTCGTGGATGGATTTCATGGTGCTAAAATATATATGCTTTGCGAAATACAGTAGAAATAAACCTCCCTACGGTCGTTGAAATAAGTTAGAATAGTTTTTTCTCCTAAAAGGTGTATTGCAAAATATTTCGTCCGACGAAGGAGGACCTAATTCAATTGTATTTCTACCGTGTTTCAGCAGTAATTCCCTTACTTTTGCCCCATGAATTACCTTTCAGTTGAGAATCTCAGTAAGGCTTTCGGGGAACGTAAGCTTTTTTCAAATATATCCTTCGGCATTTCCCAAGGTCAAAAAATCGCCCTTGTCGGTATCAACGGTGCTGGCAAGTCTACCCTGATGAAAATCATTATGGGTCAAGAAATCGCCGACACCGGTCAAGTGGCTATCAATAACGCTGTGAAGATTGCCTACGTGCATCAGAACCCGGTGTTCGATTCCAACCTGACGATCTATCAGACCATCTTCGACCAAAGTAATTCGGAAGTCCTTCGGGTGATCGAAGACTACCACAAGGCTATGCTCGATGCCGAGCGGGGCATTGACAACTCCGATCAGATGTCCAAGCTGTTTGAGAAAATGGACGCGCTTCAGGCTTGGGATTTTGAATATCAAGTGAAAGAAGTACTTGGAAAATTGGGTCTTCACGACACCGAACTCCCCGTGGGAAATCTCTCCGGTGGTCAGCGGAAGCGGGTGGCTTTGGCCAAAGCTATTCTCGAAAAGCCAGATTTACTTCTACTCGACGAACCAACCAACCACTTGGACTTGGAGACGATCGAATGGCTGGAAGATTACCTGGCCAAAGCCAATTTGTCCATTTTCATGGTTACGCACGACCGTTACTTTTTGGATAAGGTGACCAACGAAATCCTCGAACTCGATCAGGGGAAAATCCATCGGTACCAAGGTAATTACGGCTACTTTTTGGACAAGAAAGCCGAGCGACTTCAGATCGAAGACATTGAGATCGAAAAGGCCAAAAGTCTCTACAAAAAGGAGTTGGACTGGATTCGTCGTCAGCCTAAAGCCCGTGGAACCAAAGCGAAATACCGCGTGGATGCTTTCGAAGAAACCAAAGAAAAAGCCTTCACCAAGCGGGAGGAACGGGATATTGAACTTTCAGTATCTACCCAACGCCTAGGGAATAAGATTCTTGAAATCGAGAAAATTAGCAAGTCCTTTGATGAAAAGACGCTTGTCAAGGACTTTTCCTACATATTCAAAAAGAAAGACCGGATCGGTATCGTGGGACCAAATGGTGCCGGAAAGACGACTTTTCTCAAAATGATCACCGGACTGCTTGATCCGGATTCAGGAAAAATTTCAGTCGGTCAAACCACTGCTTTCGGCTATTACCGTCAGGAGGAAGACCGATTTGACGAAGAAAAGCGACTGATCGATGTGGTGAAGGAAGTGGCCGAAGTGGTGGTGTTGGACAAAGGACAGACGATCACGGTGAGTCAGTTTTTGACCCAGTTTGGCTTTCCGCCCAAGCAACAATTCACACCGATCGGAAAGATGAGTGGAGGTGAGCGACGTCGACTTCAGCTCCTGATGGTGTTGATCAAGAATCCGAACTTCCTGATCCTCGACGAACCGACAAACGATCTGGACTTGATGACCTTGAATATCCTGGAGGAATTTTTGGATACTTTCCCCGGCTGCCTGATCATCGTGTCACACGACCGGTACTTTATGGACCGATTGGTCGAGCACTTGTTTGTGTTTGAAGGAGAAGGGAAAATCAAGGATTTCCCGGGGAATTATACTGATTTCAGGGAATGGGAGAAAGAAAACAGTAATCAGTATCAAGACACAAGTATCAAGACTTTAGAGCCAAGAAACGAGATCCAAGACACAAAAATCGAGGAAAAGCAGGTCAAAGTAGAAAAGCCCATTTCTGCAACGAAGGTTAAGGCGAGCTTTAAGCAAAAGCAGGAATTCAAAAAGATCAACGAGACGATTGCCAAGTTGGAGGGAGAAAAGTCGACGATCACCGATCAGATCGCTGCCGGAACCTCCGATGTCAATCAGCTGATGACCTGGACCAATCGCCTGCAAGCCATTGACAGGGAATTGGAAGAATTGGAGCTGGCTTGGCTGGAATTGAGTGAATTGGATGGGATAGAATAAATGTGAAATACAGAGGAAATATTGTTGAAATAAGCCTTCCTTCGTCAGGCGAAATATAGCATTACTAGAATATGTCAATATATTTCAAAGCTTCTATTTCAATAGTATTTCACAAAGCGAAGCGGAGTTTATTTCAACTGTATTTCTAAATATTTCCCTTCAAAAAATCCTGCCTCAAGTCTTCCGGAAATTTCTCAATGGCGTACCGCAAGGCTGTTCTGGGTAGGGTTTGGTAGTGCTTTTTCAGAAACTCCAATTCTACTTCAAAATTCCGATTTCCGATTTCCCGTAGCATCCAGCCGACAGCTTTGTGCATGAGGTCATGGGAATGGTTTTTGAGCCTTCCCGCCAATGCCAAAGCATCAGCAAACTCCCCTTTTTTGATCCAAAAATAGCTGCTGATCATGGCCACCCGCTGCCGCCAAAGGTGCTCGGAATCTGCTAATTCATAGAATAAGGTCTTTTCCTTTTTCCAGTAAAAATGCCCCAAAATTTGATAGCAAGAACTGTCTACCAGATCCCAGTTGTTCACAAAGTCCAGTTGAGAAAGGTAAAAATTGACCAGAGCCATCTTGTCCGGTTCAGACTTGGTCTTTTCATAGCGATAGACCAAAGCCAACAATCCTGTCAACCGAATTTCATGAATGGGATGTTGAATCAATCGAGTAAGTTCTTCTAAACTTATTTCTTTAAAAAATTGCTTGGCAATCTGTCTTTGATCGGGAACTGTAACCCCCAAAAAAAGATCTCCTTCTCCGTACTCTCCGGGTCCGGTTTTGAAAAATTTGGGCAAAAAAGAAGCCTTTTCAGGAATTGCTTTTTCCCTCAGGGCTTCGATAATTTGTTCGGTCAAACCACTCATTGAGTAAAGATATCTAGTGCTTTTTGGATAAGGTTATCGACTGTTTTCTCTGCATCTGAATCAAATTTTTTCAATGGACGATTGGCGACGATGGCATTTAGACTTAGCATTTCATGGCCAAGTAACTTCCCTAACGCATAATATCCCGCGGTTTCCATTTCAAAATTGGTCAGTCGCTTTTCTCCGATATTTAATCCGCCAAGTCGCTCGATCATCCGGTCAAATCGTGGTTTGAGACGGACCTCCCGTCCTTGAGGAGCATAAAATCCCGGACAAGTCAGGGTTACCCCTTGTTTTATTTCGCTTGGGAGTTTTCCCAAAAGTTTTCTAGAGGCCTTGGCTTGATAGGGGTAGAAAGGCAAGTTTAGCTCCATTTGGATCGCCCGAGCAATACTTTGATCTTCTTGCAATGCTGGGTAATAGGCCATCAACGTATCCATTCCGATTCCGATTTCAGATGCCAGCATCGTGCCTACAGGAAGATCTGCCTGCATACTGCCTGATGTGCCGATTCGAATGATCTGAAGGCTGTTTTTTTCAGGTTTGATCAGTCGTGTTTCAAGATCTACATTGACCAATGCATCGAGTTCGGTCATGAGTATCTCGATGTTGTCCGTGCCCATTCCGGTACTGATGACCGTCACCCGCTTCCCGTTTTTCCAACCGGTGTGGGTGATAAATTCCCGCTTTTGAAGCTTGAAATCGATCTGATCAAAGTACTGGGAAACCAACGGAACACGGTCTGGATCACCCACGGTAAAAACAGTTGAAGCCAGGTGTTCTGGCTTCAAATGCAAATGATAAATACTCCCGTCAGAATTGATAATCAGTTCAGACGCAGGAATGGGTTGATTCTCCATGGAGTTTTTGGATTAGTTCTTTGGATGGCTTACGGTGCAGTCCTTTGTAAGGATTGTATCCGTTGGTATTTTTTTGGTAGTAGCCGGTTCCGTCGTAAGGTCGCTTTTCGGGATGTTCTTTGCATTCTGGAGAACAAGCCCCATCGAGTTCCCATCCGCAGGCTTCACAGATTGCCAAGTGCTCATTACAGCTTGGATTGGCGCAGTTAACCATTCGGTCACTGGCAGTCCCGCACACGTGGCATTTGGACACGATGGTTGGATTCACTTTGTTGACTTCCACTGCGATTCGGTTGTCAAAGACATAGCATTTGCCTTCGAAATCTTCACCTCCAGCCTCCATGCCGTACTTAATGATGCCGCCATGCAGCTGGTAAACATCTTCAAAGCCCTGCTCCAAGAGGAATGCAGAAGCTTTTTCACATTTGATACCTCCAGTGCAATAGGTAAGTACCTTTTTGTTTTTGAGGTGCTCGAGTTCCTTTACTTTATCCGGAAAATCGCGGAAGTTGTCGATATCCAACGTGATCGCATTTTTGAATCGACCCAACTCATGCTCGTAGTTGGAGCGGACATCCAGAATGACCACATCCTCCTGATCTTTCATTTTCTTGAATTCTTCAGGTTCCAGATGTTTGCCTGTTTTCACATTGGGATCCAGGTGACGGAGTGAGGAGTGCACAATCTCCGGCTTGTATCGCACATGGATTTTGGCAAAAGTGTGGGTGTCGTGGTAGTCGATTTTAAACTCTGTCTTGGCAAATCGAGGATCGGCATGAATATAGGCCATGTACTTTTCACAGTCTTCGATCAGACCAGAAACAGTACCATTTAAGCCTTCGTCAGAGATGATGATTCTACCTCGGATGTTGTTTTCTACACAAAAGAGGTGATGTTCTTCCCGGTATTCCTCGGGATTTGAGATCTGCGCGTAGCAGTAGTACAGCAATACGCTGTAAGGTTTGTTTTGTGTGTTTTCCATAACTAGAGCCCTGTTTCGGCAGGGTGTTTTGGGTTGTTGTTTGATGTCCGAAGCTGGATGACCGATGTTTTTACTTCATCATTCGGCGTTAAGCATTCGATATTCGTTATTCCTTTTTTTAAATCTCAAATCTCTAATCATTTCACTTTCGCCGCCGGATTTCCGAAGACAGTTTCATTTTTTCCAACTGAGGAAATGACTACTGATCCTGCACCCACTCGAGCTCCTTTCCCTATGGTCACTCCTGCTACGATCGTCACTCCAGACCCAATGAACGCTCCTTCTTCGATGGTGACCTCGGCATTGATGATGGAACCAGCACCTACTTGCACAAAGTCCTGAATTTTCACTTTGTGGTCGACAATTGCACCGGTATGAAAGATACAGTGGCTTCCGACCTCAGCACCTGCTCCAATGAGCACATTGGCATTGATAAAGTTGCCATGTCCTAATGCCGCATCTGTCGACACATAGGCTCGCTGGTGGATGGCATTGACGGGCTGCACTTTTCGGTTTTCGAGTAGCATGTCTACCAAAAACTTTCGGTATTTGCTGTCATCCACTGCCACAAAAGCTTCAGTCTTTTTACCGATCAATTTCAAAAATCCCTCATCTTCGGTATGACCCAGCACCGGCACGTTGTTGATTTCGGTCTGATGTAGACTAGCATCTTCCTCTAGAAATCCATATACAATGACCTGATTGCTGTTGAAAATCTCAAGTGCAGGATGGGCGATGCCTTTTGCACCCAGAATGATCACTGGTTTATCCATGAATTTGTTGGGTTTTGGATTGCAAAAGTAGGGTAATTGTGGTGCTTGCGCAATGCTTCATTTGGATTGTCCCTTGAGTAGGCTTTGACCGATCTTGCAATTGAGGCATTTTTGAGGCTGACAGTAGCTTCTGTAAAGTCCGATCATCCCTTGTGAGTCGAAGGCATTCTCAGCCTTCCAAGCCTTTTCTTCATACTTTCTGATGATGAAGTTATTCTCCGCAGGAATGGTTTGCATAAGGTCAAAGCAGCGTTCTTGCCATTCGGATTGCTCGAAATATCTGCCATAGGCAAACCAAAGCGGAATCACGAAATTGATGATCAAGAGCTCCAAAGTTTGCCCTGAAATGCCTCTGGAGGCAGTTTTTTCGGCAGGTTTGCCAAAATTGTAGTGGTGTTGCCAGTAATCGGAAGGCTTGACTTGAAGGAGTTTTTTGAAGGCCGAAAACTCCCTGCGGTCTTCCATCACGGACTGAAGGAGGTTGGGAGCTTGGGATAAAATAGCAGCTAACTGCGCGATTCGGAGGGTGGGGAAATTGGTTGGTCTCGCTCCCATAAATGACCATTGCTGTCGGCTGAGCTTTTGTACCCAGCTGAATTTTTTCTGATAAAAATCATACTCCCGAATCAGGTGTTGCGCGTAAGGTTCGTCTGATTTTTCGGGCAATAGTCCTGCTTGACCCAACAGCATAGCCTCAAGAGCTGATACCTGGGTTCGGTGTTTTTGGAGGGTTTTATAAGGTACCAATGCAGCAAGCTCGCTCATTGGGGTAGAGTTGATTTTGAATCCAAAACAGGTAAATAGCCATCGGTAGGCAGTTTCTTCCCAATCGCCTTTGGTTTGATCTAGAATGGATAGGATCAGTTTGGATTTTTCCAGCAGTCGTTCCACTAATGCTTTTTCCAAAGCCGAAAATCGGATGATTTCAGGAACTGATTTCATGGCGTGTGCACAGGGAAGGTCAGATTTGAAGTCAAGGAGGTTTTCGTAGTTTCTCCAGATTTCTAGAAAAATTTTTCCCTTCAGTTCTAAGGTTGGCATTGGAGTACCATCGTTACGGTAGACTACTTTGTCATTTTCCCAAACCACATGGAGGATCACTGAATTGTAAGCTGGATCTCCACCATGGGCATGCTGCTTCCATTCAGAAGCTAATCGGTGAACTTCCACGTGGCCATGTAAAGTGACCCCGTCGAGAACCAACGAAGCATCCCGGAAGTCTGGCCCTTCTCCTTTGTTGTGAAATCCCACATTGAGAATCTGCAAGTGTTGTCCATCTACAGTTAACAGATTTTTGCGGTCGAAGTATTGGTACTTCCAGACCAGCTGTAAAAAGTCTTCCCTGAAATTCATAAAAATCTAGTGACTAAAAGTTTATGGAAAGTAATAACTTCCTATTTTAAAGTCAATTTTGTCCGGCATGAAAATTCCTCAAACCACCCCGCGGATTATTCAAACACTTAAAAAACTTGATTTACTTGACAAACAAATTAATGGGATCTTAATGTACTGGGATCCTATTGGCATTGGTAAAGTGGAAGGATTTGAACACAATCTTTGGGAAGAATATGTAAGATATATTCCAAAACTGAGAGATGCCCTCGATACAGAAAAGCCAATTAGACCAATCCTTGATTGGATTGAAGGGGAATCTATCGGTTGCTTTTATACCTCAGCGGAAAAAAGGCTTGAGGTTTCCAACCTGATAGAACAGTTGATTTCTAAAACTTAGCTATACTTTTCCAACAAATCTTTCATCTCCATCTGAAGCTTTTGAGCTTCATTTCTGGCTACTTTAGCAAAGTCCTTTTCGCCGGAGGCATAGATGATCCCCCGGCTGGAATTGACCAAGAGCCCACAGGTGGAGTTCATTCCATATTTCGCTACCTCAGCCAAGCTTCCTCCCTGTGCTCCAACTCCTGGAACGAGGAAAAAATGCTCCGGAGCTGATTTTCGCACTTCGCCGATCAGTTCGCCTCGTGTGGCGCCTACGACATACATGAGGTTTTCTGGGCTGCCCCATTCTTGGCTTTTTTCCAACACAGACTGATAAAGTGGCTTACCTGTTTTGTCTTCGATCAGTTGGAAATCCAAAGAGCCTATATTCGAAGTCAAGGCCAGAAGAATGACCCACTTGTTTTCAAACTCTAAAAATGGCGTCACTGAATCCTTGCCCATATAAGGTGCAACAGTCACGGAGTCAAAGTCCATCGATTCAAAAAAAGCCTTAGCATACAGTTTAGAGGTATTTCCGATATCTCCCCGCTTGGCATCCGCAATGGTGAAAACATCTTTCGGCATGATCTCAGCTACCTTGGCCAAGGTGTCCCAGCCTTTTGCTCCCAAAGCCTCGAAAAAGGCAATGTTTGGCTTGTATGCTACCGCAAAATCGGCTGTTTCCTCAATGATGGCTTTGCAAAAACTAAAAATCGGATCAGGTTCCGAGCGCAAGTTTGCAGGTATTTTCTCCAAATCGGGATCCAAGCCTACGCACAGAAAGGATGATTTTTGTTGGATTTGGGAGAAAAGCTCGGCTCTGTTCATGTTTTGCGGATTTTGGGCAAAGGTAGGGAAAATGGGATTTATCCATTTTCTCTCAGGGCAATTATCCTGTTCATAAGTTGGATCAGCCCGATTGCTGTGACTTTTTCCGAAAGAGGAAATTCTTCCTTTCCCGCATAGACAAAGAACCGATGTGTCGCTTCTACATCCTCTGAAGCAATAGAAAATCCCTTGGAAAGCTTCGGGCTGAGTGTCTGTTTGATTTCAATCGCCCATAGCTGACTGCCTAACTGAATAACCAAATCTAACTCTGCACCTGCGGACGTTCGATAGAATCCGTAATCGGCATTTTTGGGCAATACAGAAATGATATGCTCAATTACAAATCCTTCCCAGCTAAATCCAGCCACCGGATGCGCCAGTAGATTATCCAAGGTGCTGATTTGGAGAAGGGCATGTGTAATGCCTGAATCACGGATGTAGACTTTGGGACTTTTGACCAAGCGCTTCCCCACATTGCTCATCCAGGGTCTGATAGAGCGAATCAGCAGCAGATCTTCCAACAGCTCTACATAAGACTTCACAGTCGGCGAAGTAAGGTCAAGGCTTGCACCAAACTTGGATAGATTAATCTGCTGCCCCTGTTCATGTGCGAGCATGGTCCAGAGTCTCCGCAGGCGATTGGTCGGTATAAACTGTGCAATCTGGGGAATATCCCTTTCCAAGTAGGTGGTAATGAAGTTTTGCCTCCAAGTCATGCTGGACTTGTCCGAATTCGCCAGATATGCATCTGGAAATCCTCCACGAAGCCACAGCTTTTCCAGGTTTTTCCCTTCATCTCCCACTTCCAGCAGGGTGAATCCAGGCAGTTCCTCATAAGCAATTCGACCTGCAAGTGTTTCGGACGATTGGCGGATCAGCTCAAGAGAGGCTGAACCCAAAACCAGAAATTGACAAGATCTAAAACCTTTCTTTCTTCTTCTGTCGATGACTCCTCTCAAAACCTGAAACAGGTCCGGTATACGCTGTATTTCATCCAGAATGATGAGTTTGCCTTCATGAAGATCAAAATATTGCTCAGGTTCTGTCAATTTGGCCCGGTCAGTCGGGCTTTCCAAATCTAAATAAATGGACTGATGATCAAAATGCTCAGCCAAAGCCTGAGCAAGCGTAGTCTTCCCCACTTGCCTTGATCCTAAAATGGCAATGGCCGGAAAATCCGGCATCAATTCTTCAAGTCTATGGAAAAGTAATCGCTCAATCATCCTTGCAAATTTAAAATGATATTTTAAATCTGCAAGGATGAAATAAATTAAAAATATTGAAATACAGCTAGTTATAAATTTTTGATAAATCAGATTTGATAAAAGCTCCAGCTAAAGAAACTCCAGCTGAAATCAAGAAGAAGATCAAACTGAAAGCTACCGCTGCGGTTTCTTCGATTCCCGCATAGGCGTGGGCATAGACAAATACCAATTCGCGGGCACCCACTCCGCCGATAGTCAAAGGAAGTACTGCGACAATGGATGAAATCAAAAAAACCAATTGGTATGCGAGAATATTTTCTTCCATACCTAATGCCAACAAAACGAACCATGCACAAGCTAGCTGGGCAATCTGTCCTGTAAAAGACCAGGCATTCCCTGACCAAAAGGAGGGGAGAAAGTCTTTGAAGACTAACTTTTGAACCAGCCAAAAAGCCGGAACCGTCAACACCAAGCCAGCAATTATCAACCCGTTCCAAAAAGAACTTTCGAAAAACTCATGTTTGACTTCTACAATTAAAAACAGTCCAAACAGTAAGAAAACTATAGCAACCAGTCCTCCCAAGCGGTCTAAAAGTACGGCTTGAAGGAGGTTTTTAACCGGTGTTTTAAACTGTTTGTTAAGTAAATAAACTTTATAGCCATCCCCGCCTATGCCTCCGGGGAGAAAAAGATTATAAAACATCCCGAGCAGGTAAAGTCGCCAGTTTTCTGCCTCCGAAAGTTGGATTTCGATATTTTCAAAATAACGGTTGAGTCGAATGGCAGTGGCTACTTTGCTCAGGATAAACAAAATCACAGCAGGAATAAGCCAAGGCCAGTGGATGGAAGTAGCGAGTTGAAAAAGTTGCTCGGTGTCGATCTTGCGAAAAACCAAGTACAAAGCCACTCCTGTCAGCAAAAGCTTCAGTGCAGTTTTGAGTTGGTTTTTGAGTCGGGACAAGGGGAGGTTATTAGTTTTTGGTAAAATGGTTACAAGTGAGTAAAACTTACATTTACTGTTGATTTTTTACTTGCTGCGGTGGCTGACCACTTTTTACTTACCACTGCTGACTACTTCAGCTTTCCCCTGAAAGATGGCCTTGATCCGATAGGTCTTTTTGTCCTGTGATTCGAAGTACGTTCTCACAATGATCTCTGCGATGATCCCCGTCGTAATCAACTGAATTCCTCCTAAAATCAGGATGAATCCCAGAATCATGATTGGTCTGCCCCAAATATCCTCTCCCAACAGTTTCAATATCAGTAGGTAAAAACTGATCAATGAGCCTAACAGGAAAGAGAGTAAACCCAAGCCTCCAAAAAGGTGGATCGGTCTTTGAAAATACTTTTGGAAAAAGAGCATCAGGATCAAATCTGCCATCACTTTGAAGGTACGGCTGAGGCCGTATTTCGAAGTGCCGTGGATTCTTGGGTGATGCTTGACGTCCATCTCGGTCATCTTCGCCCCTTGCTGTTTGGCCAAAACGGGAATGAAGCGGTGGAGCTCTCCGTAAAGCCCCATATTCTGCGCGATTTCGGCTTTGTACACACGAAGCGTACAACCGTAATCGTTGAGATAGACTTTGGTGGTATTTCGGATGATCCAGTTGGCGATTTTGGAAGGGATTTTACGAAGCACAAATCCATCCTTTCTGTTTGCCCGACGGCCTGCGACGACGTCCCATTCTTCGTCGATGGCTTTGCGAAGCATCTGAGGAATGTCGGTAGGATCATTTTGCAAGTCACCATCCATGGTGGCGATGTATTCGCCGGTAGCTTGGTCGATTCCTGCAGCAAGTGCTGTAGTCTGACCATAGTTTCTGTTAAAAATCAGAAGCTTAGTTCGCTCATTTGCATGTTTTTTTACTTCCGCCACTGTCCGGTCTGTACTTCCGTCTTCGATCAGAATCACTTCATAATCTATCTCCGAAAGTGCCGAATAGGTTGCTTCGAGGAGAGGTCGGATGTTGTCCTCTTCGTTGTAAACAGTGATAACGACGGACAAAAGGGGCTTGCTCATGCGATAAAATTTGGTCAAAATTACTCCAAAAAGCCTGTGTAGGCAAAAAAGGTTCTTCATGATGCTTAATTCCAAAGATTGTTTCGGACTCGACCACGGCTAACTTTTATCTTTGCACATGCTTTTATCCCAATCTTCAGAGCTAAAAATCAATCCTTGGATTTTGATGCTGGCCTATTGTGTATTGGTAGGGCCTTTTGCCTTGCACTTTCACATGCACTATCCAGATGAGATTTACTATCGGGATGCTGCTGTCAAAATGCTCCAAAACGGGGACTTTCTGACCACTTACCTTGGCAGTGGTGAACTGAGATTCAAGAAACCCATTTTAACTTATTGGGCAGTTTTGGCTGGGTTTAAGTTTTTTGGTGTCAATGAATTCGGCTCTCGGATTTTCTTTTTGCTTTCAGGTGCAGCTACAGTGGGATTGACGTTTCTTTTAGCGAAGACGCTTTTCCTTAATGCAAAAATCGCAGGCCTTTCAGCTTTGATTATGGCAGCCAATCCAGTGCTGATTTTATCCTCAGGTCGCTCGATTCCGGATGTGTTATTGGTTTTGACAATGACCACCAGTGCTGTCGGCTTTGCAGGTTTGCTCCGAGATGGAGACAAGGCACACTCCAAATTCATCTGGTTTATGTATTTGGGCTTAGCTTTGGCCTTTGAGGTCAAAGGGCTGCCTGCCGTGGCTTTGGGTGGTTTGGGCGTTGGGGTATTGCTTTTTAACCCATGGAAAAGGGTCTCCTGGAAAAAGCTCTTACATATTCCTGCCTTAGCGCTGAGTTTGGCGATTGCTTTGTTTTGGTTTGTAGCCATGTGGAAAATCCATGGGCCCACCTATTTGAACAGTTTTTTAGAAGACCAAGTGGGGATTCGAGTGGCTTCCCGAGTTTTGTTAATCTTTCAGAATGGTCTCTTAGCCACCTTGCTTTTGGGCCTGATATTTATTCCTTGGATTTTACTGAATGGGGCAAAAGTCAAATCTACCCTTCATCAAGGCTGGAAAGAAAATCCTCAGTTTTTCGCCTTTGCTGTGGTTTGGGCGATAGCGATCATAGGGATGGGTGCACTCACGAGTAGGTTTTATGAGCGCTATTTACTGCCTGTTGCTCCGGTAATTGCGGTATGGATTGCATGGTTGCTTGTTCGTGGAGGGGTTTTTGATCGGGGGAAACCAGTCAAAATTGCTACTGTGATTTTTCTTTTTGTAGTCTTGATTCTTACCTGCTTTAGTCTTTGGATCAATTTGGGTGGAAAAGGCATGGCGTTGCTTTGGGCGCAATTTATAATTGGCTTCTTGTTTTTAATCTATTCAGGATTGATTTGGAGGAGATCTCCTCAAAAGCTTCCAAAGATTATCGCTTATTCCTTCCTGATGATCTTTTTTCTCCTTAGTTCCATTACTTACCATATTTCTTTGCCTCATCAGGGTCAGCAGGCTAGGGAAATGATTAATCTGGAGGAGATTGATTTACCGATTGGCTTCTATGGTAATCTGCATGTGGGTAGTAAAATCCGAATGAGTTTGGGTCCTGAATTAAATATGGTGGATCTTCCTAGAGAAAATTGGGTTGAAAAAAGTAAGGAGTTTGGGGTATTGATCCTAGAGGACAAATTCCTCTCTGAGTTGGATACTACGAAATTTAGGACAAAACTGGTCTCCAAAAACTGGGAGTCAAAGGCTATTCCGGAGTTGTTAATAGCTTACCATTCGGAAGAGTTTGACAGACTTTTGGAAGCCAACAGCAAAAAGTATTACCTATTGAGCAAAAAATAACCCCGGAGTTTTGGTCCAGGGCTTTGCTGTTTGTAATAGGCTTATTGGTGACCTAACACCACTTTTTCTTTATACTTTTTGATCTGGCGTCTGAGAGCTTCTACAGCCTCATCGGCAGCAGCTTCAAAGGAATCACTTTGCTCTTTGGCAAAGAATTGTTTGCCGGGAACATTCAGTTTGATTTCTACTATTTTGTTTTCGTTGTTGTCGTTTTTATCGAGTCTCATAAAAACCTCTCCGTCTATGATTCGGTCATAGAATGTGTCCAGTTTGTCAGCTTTCTTTTGGATAAAGTCGATCAGTTTTTGATCGGCGTCAAAGTGGATGGAGTGCATCTGCAGTTTCATAACGATTGCATTTAAATGGTTGAACAATTGATTTATTTACGCTTTCGGATGTGCCTGTTCAAACACAGCCTTCAGTTTTTCCATGGAGTTGTGAGTATACACCTGCGTGGCAGCTAGGTTGGCGTGGCCCAGGAGGTCCTTGACCGCATTGAGGTCGGCGCCCTTGTTTAATAAGTGAGTGGCAAAGGTGTGTCTCAAGAGGTGTGGACTTCGTTTGGTGTTTTGCGCGAAAAGATCCAAATAGTGTCTTACGATTCGATAAATCATCATAGAATAGGCCTTTTCGCCTTTGTTGCTCACAATAAAGTACTCATTCCCTTCAATCTTTGAAAACCTTTCCTCAAATACTTTTCGATAGGAAACTATATTTTGTTGGAGGCCTTTCGTAATTGGGATTATTCTTTCTTTTTGTCTTTTACCGAGCACCTTCACTTGCTCTTCCAATAAGTTAAGATCTTTCCACTTGATCGAGGTAAGTTCAGATAGTCGGACTCCTGTGAGGTAAAGAAACTCCATCACCATTCGATCTCGGAAGCCTTCGAAAGTCGGTTCGTAGACCTCTTCTTCCAATACGGTTTCAATGGTTGTTTCTTGTATGAATTCAGGAAGTTTTTTCGGGGTTTTAAGAGATTTTAACTTGTAAGTGGGGTCCTTTTGGATCACTTTGGATCGCATCAGAAACTTGTAATAGGAGCGCAGGGTGGCGAGTTTTCGGTTGACGGTGGTCTGACTGAGGCCTTGTTCGACCAAGTCGATGATCCAAGCACGCAATTCTGCATGGGTACAATTGGAGAGTTCTTCTATGGAGAAGGAAGTATTTACAAATTCTTCAGCTTGCTCCAAGTCTTTACGATAAGCTAAGACCGTATGGCTGCTGCTTCTCTTTTCGTACTCGAGGTAATTGATGAAAGAATCGATCATGGCGCTTTATTGAAAAATAAGTTAGACCAAAAATCGGAATTCCAACCTGACAAAGATCATTTCTGGGAGTGATTTGGATAGAAATGCCTGAAGGTGATTCGAAAAAATACGGCAGGATTAAAAAAAATATGGATATACGGAACTTTGCCAGTAGCTTTCTTATGAGGTCAAATGAAATACTAAAAGCCAATTCTTTGACTTCTTCGGTCTCCCGTCATCGGTCTTCCAGCCCAAAATCAGAGAAATATTCGTGTACTGCTAGAATAGCGTATATTCAGAAAAAAAAGAGCATTCCCAGTACTGAGAATGCTCTTATGTTTTATCTCTAAAACTGCTATTATTTCATTACTTCATTTTGAAGTTTCTGACGATAAGCTGCTTTAATGATCTCATCTCTTCTTTTTACGGAAGGTTTGGTGAAAGCCTGACGGGCTCTGAGTTCGCGAACTGCACCGGTCTTGTCAAACTTCTTTTTAAAACGCTTTAGCGCTTTGTCGATGGATTCGTTCTCTTTTACGTTTACAATGATCATAAGTATACACCCCCTTTCGTGGTTGCAAAGGTAAGGGAATAATTGAAAAATTGGAAGAATGTATAATTATTTTGAGTTAAGTGCTCTTTGGGTAGGGAATGTAAAGTAATGATTTTCGAGACTGGAAAGGCTAGCCGTTCAAACAAGAAATTTGCCTCCCCCCCCCCCATCAATTTTAACCGAAAATCAAATTGATAAAAAACTATTAGTGAACTGTTTGTTCTCAAGTTATTGATTTTATAGCTTTAGGTAAGCTAGCTTTTAAATCTATCTTTTCACTAAAACAAAAACAACATGAAAAAAAAGTTGATTTTAGCCTTTTCCTGTTTCTTTATGCTCGGCCTTTCTCTTACTGCCTCAGCAGAAGAATGTCCTTTTATTGGAACAGATCAATATCGGTGCGCTACCTATCTTTGTCCTAATGGATGCGTTATTGTAATTTGTCCGGGTGACCCAGCTATTCTGGATTGTTAACTAATATTTGTTAATGAGATCCATCAAAATTTTAATCTTGATGCAAATCCTTTGGTCTTGTGGAGAAAAGCCTACAGAAGGCACGTCTCCACAGACCTTTGATTTAGTGATGCTGGATTCAATCGAGGTCAAAGAGATTCACGGATTCTTTTCAAGGCCTTCATCGGTACATTTAATCAACGATACATTGATCGGTGTAGAAAGCTTTCAAAACAAAGGAATTTGGGTCATTGATAATAGAACCGGTCAAGAAGTATATTCTATTCTCCCGGAAGAAGAAAATGGCCTTTCCTTTCGACCCACAAAATGCTATTGGGCAGAATATCCTAGAATATCAGTTTTTGATGGAGCAACCAAACGAATTCATATTTTCGATTTTAATAATGAAAAAGGGAAGAGACATATTAATTCCTTGATTTTAAATACACCTGATGATCTATGGTTTAAACCAATACTTATGGGAATTTTCATAAAAAAAGGTGAACACTACTACATTGAACATTCCACAAACAAAGTTCCATTCACATCAAATAAATATTTTGAATTGACAAATCATCTGGTTGGTATCTACTCCAGCGAAGGCGAACATTTAAAAAATTATATTCCTTTTCCTGATCAACTTAGAAATCTTACAAAATTTATTGGGCCTGGAAAACTTTTTACATCTGGTCTAAGTGATGATGGAGATATTTATATTTCTTTCCCATTTACAAAAACTATATCAATATTTGATTCAAGTAATTTAGACAAGCCAGTTCAACTAATCAGATATCCCGACAGTCCAATTTTTCAATTCGATATTCCTTTTTTGGAAACGGAAGTGGATAACACCATTGGAACGTTAAAGTATTACTCGGAGGCTCACTATTTTAATGATTTCAAATTTGATCAGGACGGTTTTGTCTTGCAGTCTATCATGAAAGGTGAAGAAAATACATTGACTCATTTTTTAAAATATGATAGGATTGATGAAAAATGGTCTGAATCTTCCAGTACGTTCGACTTACTTAATCTGGGAGAATTGGCTGGAATAAAAAATGACACCTTGATTTTAGTTGACGCTTCAATGATGAATAAGGATAAAAAATTCATCAAACGGGCGGTACTGAGACCTATTGAGGAATAACCCGCTATAAAACTTTCCCAAAGTTTGAAACTTTGGGAAAGTTTCCCCTGATCCAACAAAAAAGTCCAACCTTGTGAGTTGGACTTTTCTATTATTTACCGTTTGCGATTAGCCTACTACTTTTTCGGCTAAAACTACAATCACGTTATTTTTCACTTCTACGACTCCTCCATCCACAATCATGGATTGTTTTCCTTCTTTGGTCGTAAAGGATACTGCACCTTTGGCCAAAGCCGATACAATCGGAGCGTGACTGTTCAACACCTGAAATGCACCTGAAGCACCAGGAAAAGTCGCTTCACTGACTTCGCCTTGGAATACTTTCTTATCCGGTGTGACGATTTCTAATTGCATGTTTTTCTAGTTATTGAGTTATTAGGTTGATAAGTTATTGATTTCAGAAAGAAACCAATAACTATTAACCAGTAACTTATTTTCTTACTACACTTCAGCAAGCATCTTTTCACCCTTAGCGATGGCATCTTCGATGCTACCTACCAAGTTGAATGCTGCTTCAGGCAGGTGATCCAACTCACCGTCCATGATCATGTTGAAGCCTTTGATGGTATCCTTGATGTCTACCAACACGCCTTTCAAACCGGTAAACTGTTCTGCTACGTGGAATGGCTGAGACAAGAATCGCTGTACTCTACGGGCTCTGTGTACGACCTGCTTATCTTCTTCAGAAAGTTCTTCCATACCGAGGATGGCAATGATGTCCTGAAGTTCTTTGTATCGCTGAAGGGTTTCTTTCACTCGCTGCGCACAGTTGTAGTGATCGTCACCCAAAATGTCTGGAGAAAGGATTCGGGAAGTAGAGTCCAAAGGATCCACCGCAGGGTAGATACCCAATTCGGCAATCTTACGGGACAATACGGTAGTAGCATCCAAGTGAGCGAAAGTCGTCGCAGGAGCCGGGTCAGTCAAGTCATCCGCAGGTACGTAAACAGCTTGTACGGAAGTGATAGAACCGTTTTTGGTAGAGGTGATTCGCTCTTGCATGGCACCCATTTCTGTTGCCAAAGTAGGCTGATAACCTACCGCAGATGGCATACGACCCAAAAGTGCAGATACTTCTGAACCCGCCTGTGTGAATCGGAAAATGTTGTCGATGAAGAAAAGGATGTCTTTTCCTTGTCCTGTACCGTCACCATCTCTATAGTATTCTGCCAAAGTCAAACCTGTCAAAGCTACTCGAGCACGTGCTCCAGGAGGTTCGTTCATCTGGCCAAACACGAAAGTTGCTTTAGAATCTTCCAGCTTCTTAAGATCTACTTTAGATAGATCCCATCCGCCTTCAGTTTCTAAGCTATGGATAAAGTCATCACCGTAGGTTACGATGCCGGATTCGATCATTTCTCTCAATAAGTCATTTCCTTCTCGAGTTCGTTCACCTACACCTGCAAATACAGATAGACCTGAATAGGCTTTCGCAATGTTGTTGATCAATTCCTGGATCAATACGGTTTTGCCTACACCGGCCCCACCGAAAAGACCAATTTTACCACCTTTGGCATAAGGCTCGATCAAGTCAATTACTTTGATACCTGTGAAAAGTACTTCAGTAGAAGTTGATAGATCCTCAAATCTTGGGGCAGATCTGTGAATAGGAAGTCTCTTGCCCGCAGGCACCTGAGGCAAACCATCAATTGCTTCACCTACTACATTGAAAAGACGGCCTTTGATAGCCTCGCCTGTAGGAACAGAAATGGGCTGGCCCAAGTCTCTTACTTCCATGCCTCTTACCATACCTTCGGAAGAGTCCATTGCGATGGTTCTTACCCGATCTTCACCCAAGTGCTGCTGTACTTCCAAAACGACTTTTTGTCCGTTTTCTTTGGTCAGTTCGAGCGCGTCAAGGATGTTAGGCAGTTTTCCGCCTTCAAAGGATACGTCCACCACCGGGCCGATTACCTGAGTTATCTTTCCAATATTTGCCATTTGATTGTGTGAAATGTAAAAAGGATCCACTTTTTTAATTCGAGCGCAAAATTAGTCAGAAAAGCCTATTCCCAAAGGATATTTGGAAAATTAATCCTCATTATCACCCTTTTTTAAAATTCGGCCTTAATTCTTGGCTGAGGGAGAAATTTTTATCCAATCCACATGATCCAATCCCTGTTTCAAAAAATTAATTGGAGTCATTAATTATTTTAATTTGTAATTAATCTAAATAAGAATACTTTTGTATCAGTTTATAATTAATCCAAATAATGATAAGGGCAATAGGTTTCATGTTCATCCTTCTGTTGGTAGCTTGTAAAGCACCACAGACTCAAGAATCCTCCGCTAAGGAAACGAGGAAAATCATCACCGCCGGTGGCACCGTCACAGAAATTGTGAATGCCTTAGGATACGGAGGCCAAATTATCGCAACCGATATCACTTCCACGTACCCTGCTTCCATGCAAGAGCTACCTTCTATTGGGTATCGTAATCAAATCAAGGCAGAAGGAATCCTCGCTTTGGGGCCGGATTTGATCTTGGCAGAAGAAGGATATCTGACCGATGATGTTGTCAATCAGCTCAAATCCGCTCAGATCGAAATTCACTTTTTCAAAAAGCCCATTCAAGTAGAGGAAACCAAAAAGCTCATTACCGATTTGGCGGCCTTCTTTGAAGCTCAGGTGGAGGGAAATCGAATTGTTGATGAATTGCAAGCAGACCTAGACAGCCTGCGGTCCTATTTAGTGTTGAACAACTCAAGTCCTAAAGCGGCTTTTATCATGGCGCGCGGCCCACAGACTGTTTTTATGTCAGGCGAGGGTACGTTTGCCCAATCTATTTTCGAGTTGGCGGGTTTGCAGCCTGCTGCTACAGGCTTCAAGGATTTTGTACCGGTGACGCCTGAGGCTTTGGTAACCATGAACCCTGAATTTCTGATCTTTTTTGACTCAGGAATCGAAAGTCTCGGTGGAATGGAAGGTCTGGCCCAAGTGAAAGGCCTGTCAGAAACTCCGGCTTTTAAAAACAGCCACATCCTCAGCTTTGACGGCCACTACTTATCAGGCTTTGGCCCAAGAGTGGGTAAGGCTGCCCTTGAATTGGCAAAAGCAGCAAGACCTTAATTGCCATGTGGACTACTCACAGCTATTCAAAGACACGGGCCCAAAACCTAATTATTGCCGGACTGCTGGCGATACTTGGTGTATTGGCTTTAGTCTCTCTCAGTTTGGGAGCCTATCAGATCCCGTTTGCCCGCCTTGTGGGGGTCATTTTGGATGGTTTGGGTGTTCAAGGAGTAGCTGCTGAAAGTCAGCAAGTCAATGTGCTGCTTCAGATTCGACTGCCGCGTATTGTTCTGGCTACCTTAATTGGTGGCGGATTGGGTGTGGCGGGTGCTTCTTTACAAGGCATGTTCAGAAACCCGCTCGTTGAGCCAGGGTTAATAGGTGTCAGCAGTGGTAGTGCACTTTTCGCAGTCATTTACCTAGTGCTGATCGCAGGATCTACAGGAATATGGAAGACGATGAGTGCATTCGGCTTGCCGTTGTTTGCCTTTGTAGGAGGACTGATTCATGTGGCTGCTGTGTACCGATTGAGCCGATCACAGGGGAAAACGGAAACTTCCACATTAATCCTCGCAGGCGTAGCTATCAATGCAATGGCAGGCGCACTGATTGGATTGACCCTTTTCTATGCGGATGACGCAGCATTAAGAAGTTTCACCTTTTGGAGCCTTGGGGATTTGGGAGGTGCTTCTTGGGCCAAGGTGCCTACCGCCTTACTACTCATCCTAATTCCTAGCCTTTTCTTATTCCGAGACTACCGTGCGTTGAATGCACTTTCACTTGGTGAGCACGAGGCTTTCCACATGGGAGTGAATGTAAAACAGATAAAAATCAAACTACTCATTACCACCGCTCTCATCGTGGGTGTGGGTGTGTCTTTGGCAGGGATGATCGGATTTATCGGTCTCATTGTGCCACACTTGATCCGAATCGGCTTTGGCGCCGATCATAGGCTCGTATTGCCAGGGGCATTTTTGCTAGGAGCCATTTTGATGAATTTGGCAGACCTAATTGCTCGGTTGATCGTGATTCCGGCAGAGATGCCCATCGGTGTGGTGACGGCCTTGATTGGTGCTCCCTTTTTCATTTGGCTCATTTTCAACCTAAACAAACCAAAACGCTAATGCTACAAGCAAGTCGTATTCACTTTTGTATTCAAAAAAGACCAGTGGTCGATCAGATCAGCCTGACCCTTCAGGCAGGGGAGATCTTGGCTGTCCTTGGTCCTAATGGAGCAGGAAAATCCACCCTGTTCAAGATCCTTTCAGGAGAAATATCCTGTAAGCATGGAGATGTAGATTACAATGGTTTGCCTGTTGGAAATCTCAACTCAAAGAAACTTGCCGAGGTAAGGGCGGTCATGCCTCAGCATTCAGCAGTCAACTTTCCATTTTCTGCCCAGGAAGTAGTCGAGCTCGGTCTTTTCAGCACCCAATCCAAAAATCCGGCTAAGCTGGTAGGGGAGGTAATGGAGGCTACCAATACACTCCATTTGAAAAATTCCAATTTCCAACACCTCTCCGGAGGTGAAAAGCAACGGGTACAGCTAGCCAGAGTATTGGTTCAGATTTGGGAGCAAAAACCTTTTCCCCGATACCTCCTTCTCGATGAGCCTACGTCTAGTCTGGACATAGCGCAGCAGCATGGAGTCCTGAGTATCCTACGCCAACTCACTCAGCGAAACATCGGCGTCTTGATCATTCTCCATGAGCTTAACCTCGCTGCTCAATATGCTGATCGGATCGCCCTGATCAAAAACGGCATGATCACCAGCTGTGGCACAGTCCAAGAGGTTCTTCAGGAAAAGACCCTTCACCAAGTATTTGATTACCCGATCCAGATCCTACAGCATCCGCACCATGGTGGATTGATCGTGTCCACCAGCCAACCCTCTTTTCAAAAACAACTTATTAAACAAGCTTGATATGGAAACTCTTTTTGAAACATCTTCTGCACTTAAGGCCGCATGGAATGAGCTGAAAGTGTCCCAACCTCAACTCCGAATCCGTGACGCTGCCAAAAAGTTGGGTGTCTCTGAGGCTGAATTGCTAGCAACCGGAATCGGCGAACAGGTTGTTCGTCTAAATTCTGAATTTGCCAATCAGGTTTTGGATTTTCCAAAACTTGGAAAAGTCATGGCCTTGACCCGAAATGAAGGCTGTGTGTTGGAGCATAAGGGGACTTTTCAAAAGATCGATTTGATGGGGACTTCTCCAAATCAGATTGCTACCGTAATCGGGCCAATTGAGCAGCGGATCTTCTTCAGCGCTTGGAAATTTGGTTTTGCAGTGTCCAATGAGACCGCGTCAGGACCACAGTCGAGCCTTCAGTATTTTGACAAGGAAGGAAATGCGGTACTGAAAGTGTTTTTACAAGAGTCATCTGACTATGAATCTGCGGAGCAGTTTCTCCAATCATTCAGAGATGAAAATCAAACCTCACAGATCGATCTTGGCAAATTTGAGGCAACTGTCTACTCCACCAGAGAAGAGCTGGATTTTTTAGCCTTTTCTCAGGATTGGGAAAACATGAAAGACACCCATGATTTCTTTGGAATGCTTAGGAAATACAAGCTCAATCGACTGGATGCTGTCAAATGGATCGATGACAAGTGGGCCTATGAGGTAGATCGGCTGTCTGCAAGAAAGGTCTTGGAGGTTGCTTCTTCTACCCAACTGCCGATCATGATTTTTGCGGGCAATAAAGGAAACATTCAAATCCATCAAGGAAAAGTAAAAACGATCCGACAACTAGGCGATTGGCTGAATGTGATGGATCCGGAATTTAACCTTCACTTGAATGAAGCAGAAGTGGCTTCTGCTTATGTAGTGCACAAAAACACCACCGAAGGTTTGGTGTCGGCATTGGAACTTTTTGATCATTCCGGGGAAATGGTCGCACAGTTCTTTGGACTTCGTAAGCCTGGAATCCCGCAAAAGCCGGAATGGAAATCCCTCCTGGATAGTTTGTCTTAATCCCACTTGAGGGGGGAAACCTCCGCAAAAATTTTAAACCAATGTTTAGAATTAGTCTAATTAAAATCATTTTCCTATTCTCCCTTCTTGCTAGTTGTTCGGCTTGGGCACAAGACGGCAGAAAAAGAATTCTCGACTCTACAGGAAATCCAATCCCTCACGCGGTGATTCAGGTGGATGGATTGAAGCCATTTCAAGTCAGTTCAACCGGTGAATTGGAGGCAGAATTACCATCCGGCAAGTCGGTAATGGTGTTTGCCTTGGGTTTTGATTCGCATCGGTTCACTTGGCAGGAGTGGGGTAGTTTGGAAGAAATTATTCTAAAAGAAAAAACCGGAGCCCTGCAAGAGGTAGTCGTTGCAGCTACCCGTACGGACCGAACGGTGGAGGACTTACCGCTCCCCGTGACCGTTTTGACCTCCGAACAAGTGCAGGAGACGGGAGGATTGAGACTTTCCGAAGTACTTCGTGAGCAGACTGGTTTGCACATCAGCTCAGATCATGGCGCAGGCTTGCAGATGCAAGGTTTGGATTCGGATTACATTTTGATCCTGCTGGATGGGGAGCCTCTCATTGGCAGGACAGCTGGCACCTTTGATCTGGACCGGATTTCGGTATCGAATATTGAGCGGATAGAAATCCTCCGAGGGCCTTCCAGTGCGATCTATGGAAGTGAAGCCATGGCAGGTGTGGTGAATATCATCACCAAGGCCAATAAGGAAACCAAAAAAGTCGATCTAGGTCTTCGTCATCGTTCCTTTAACACCTGGAATCCCTATGCAGAGCTTGGGTTTAATTCCGAAAAATGGCGGGTATCCGGAATGTATGATTACCTCCGAAGTGAGGGATTCGATCTCACACCGGAGACGGTAGGTCAAACCCAAAATCCATTTGCCGCTCAAACTGCCCAACTGAAAGTAACTCGGGTTTTCTCTCCAAAGTGGGAGCTCAGTCTCTTTTCCAGAGGCTATCTGGAGACATCTTCCGGTCAGATGCAATCGGGAGTCTCCGAAACTTTATTGGGTATGGAGAATTTCCGCAGGGATTTCAATCTCAACCCAACCCTTAGATTCAAGCCTTCTGAAAAATGGCTCTTTACCCTTCGCGGGATGAGTTCCCAATTTTCAACCCAGTCGGATACCCGATTTATGGCCGATGGGGCAAGCTTTGATTTTCAGGAATTTCGCCAGTTCTATCATCGGACTGAGCAGCAGACCGACTTCCAATTTGACAGTAAAAATCTATTCACCCTAGGAGTGGGCCACTTGCTCGAAACCGTGGAGGCCACTCGCTATGATGAGGTTAACCGATTTGATGCCGGATACTTTTTTGTCCAGCACCAATGGGACCCAAGTCCGAAAATTAATATCGTCACCGGGTTGAGAGGTGATTTGCACAGTCAGTTTGGAGGAAGACTCAGTCCAAAGGTTGCGGGGCAATTCAAGTTCTCGGACAAATTCAGCTGGCAAGCTTCCCTAGGGGCCGGATTTAAGGCTCCCGATTTCCGACAGATGCTGCTCAATTTCAACAATGCCGCTTCGGGTTATTATGTCTTCGGAGCCAATCTCGCCGAAGAAGGGATAGCTCGTCTCCAGCAGGAAGGCTTGGTAGCTAGAGTGTTGATTGAGCCAGAAACATTGGGCAACCTTCAGGCGGAAAGTTCTTGGGCGCTCAATACAGGTTTTCGCTGGAAACCTTCCTCCAAAGCGCTTCTGGTAGTCAATGCCTATCGAAACCAAATCGAAAACCTCATTGAGACAGCGCCAATTGCCCAGTTGGTGACCGGCCAAAATGCCTTCTCCTACTTCAATGTGCGAAGTGTCATCACGCAGGGCGTGGAGGCAGATTTTTCCATGACGCTTTCCAATACGCTGTGGGTCAGTGCCGGTTATGCTTTTCTAGATACCAGAGATACCCAAGTACTCGATCGCATCGATGCCGGAGAGCTATTTAAGCGAAATGCTCAGAACATCACCTCACGGTTTACCCGCTCGGATTACGGCGGATTGTTTAACAGAAGCCGACATAGCGGAAATGTGAAAATCAACTACTCTGAACCCATCACAGGGATTGATTGGTCACTTCGGGGAATTTACAGGGGAAAGTTTGGTTTCGCCGATCTCAATGGCAACCTGATTTTGGACGATCCTTCTGAATATGCTTCGGGCTGGCTGAGCGTCAATCTCACGGCTACCAAGACCTTTTCCAATGGGCTTTTCTTCGAGGCAGGTGCTACCAACCTTCTGAATACCCTCACTCCAGCCCAGCCCAACAATCCCGGAAGAGTGCTTTTCCTCGGGACCAGAATTCCATTTGCAAATCTTATCAACTAATCCAATAACTCTTAATTTACTATGAAAACTACCGTTTATTCAGTTCTATTCTTCCTCCTGTCGTTTACCCTGCTTTCCTGTGGCAATGATGACACTCCAGAGCCAGTTATTCCCCTGGAAGCGACCTTGATTCAAGACCTGGCAGCTCCAAATGATGTCATCGATCGTACCACAGGTCAAGTGACTCAGGCAAGACCTTTCATTTTCTTCAGCTTGGAGACGCAATCTATCGTGACAGAAGCTCAGGATTGGGACATTGCTTTCAAAGGCACCACCATCCGAGTCAACAGTGCAAAAAATGTGACGGCTGCTTTGGCTAACGGCATCTTTGAAGAATTGAAAGAAGTACCTGCTTCTGCCCAGTTTGCCACGGATACACCTACCACTTTTGCAATACCCACCGGCAGTGGCGCTGGTTGGTATAATTACAATTCTGCCACCTTCACCGTGACTCCTATTCCCGGAAGAATTCTTTTGTTCAAGACCTCAAAAGGAAACTATGTGAAAATGGAAATAATGAGCTATTACAAAGGTAATCCACCTGTAGCTCAGATCAATCCAATGACGACACCAAGTGCGCATTATACCTTCAGGTATATACTCCAGCCTAATGGTTCGCAAAAGTTTTAAAAGTTAATTTTTTTGCTGGGTAACGGGGAGCGCTTCGGTGCTCCCTTTTTTATTCCAAGATGCGCTTAGCAAAAAGAAAAGCCTTAGACCAATACTCCGAGCTAAGGAAATCCTCGGTCACCCCCAAAGAAGTGGAGGAGTGAATAAATCTCACGTCGCCCTTTTCCACTTCAGTGACTATTCCCGAGTGGGAGACTTCATTTCTTTTTCTGCCTGTGGCAAAAAACAGCACATCCCCCGGCTTGACTTGGGTTAAGGGTACTTTTTCACCCAATTTACTTTGATCCTCTGACCTCCTGGGAAGAGAAATCCCAATTGAGTAAAAAGAATGGTACACCAAAGCAGAACAGTCTATCCCAGCCTTGGTCGTGCCTCCATAGCGGTAAGGCGTGCCTCGGTAAGACTTGGCGGTCTGAATGACTGTGAATGCAGGTGACTCCTCAGCGAGTTTTTTCTTGGATTTGCAGCTTCCCAAAAAGGTGAGTAGAGTCAGCGTAACCCAAAAGAAAAACCGAGGGGAAAGAAATTTTTGATCCAAGGGAATTTGTTTTGAATGATTCAAGTTTACAAGCTCAATGATTCATTTTCAAATAAAAAGGATTTGATGAGACTTTTTCACGAAAGTGATCAACATCACCAAAACTGATTTTTGTCATGTTTTATCTTTGCCTCATCAAAATTGAAAAACAACACAATCATGGATATTCAACAGTTTTATGACGAAGGCTTGGCTCATGCGAGTTATGCAATATTATCTGAGGGAAAAGTAGCCCTGATAGATCCGGGACGCAATCCTCAGCAATACTACGATTTTGCGGAGGCAAACAGCGCACAAATCGTTGCTGTCATCGAGACTCACCCCCATGCAGATTTTGTGAGTTCACACTTGGAATTTCACAAAAATGAAGGAGCTACGATCTATGTATCCAAATTGGTAGGAGCTGAATATCCTCACAAGGGATTTGATGAGGGAGATTCTTTTTTCCTTGGTAATGTGACACTTCATTCCATTCAAACACCCGGCCACTCACCGGATTCGATCAGCATCTTGTTGAAGGATGAAAATGGAAAAGATCATGCCTTATTTTCCGGAGACACCTTGTTCATTGGAGATGTAGGCCGTCCTGACCTGAGAGAAAAGGCAGGAAACATGACTGCGCAGCGAGAAGAGCTTGCGAGAATGATGTACCATACGGTACAGAATAAATTGAAGCCTTTGTCCGATGATGTGCTGGTTTTTCCCGCACACGGAGCGGGTTCACTTTGTGGCAAAAACCTCAGCGACGCACGTCAATCTACTATCGGAGAGCAACGTGCTACCAACTGGGCTTTCTCAGATTTGGACGAAAAGACTTTCATGGACTCCTTGCTTCAGGGTCAGCCGTACATTCCAAAGTACTTTGGTTACGATGTGGATATGAACAAAAAAGGGGCTCCTTCTTATCAGAGGTCTATTTCTCAGGTGAGCATTTGGCCTGAGGGTGCTACACTTCCTGCGGGTGCTTTGGTCATCGACACCAGAAAGCAAAATCAGTTCGTCAAAGGACATATCCCCGGGGCCATCAATATCATGAATGGGGGCAAGTTTGAAACCTGGTTGGGATCAATTGTAGGTCCTGAGGAAAAATTCTTCCTCGTGGCTGACTCTACTCCTGAGCTTGAAGTCCTTATATACAAAGCAGCTAAAATCGGATACGAGCAACTTATTCATGGAGCAGTGGTCAATCCTGCCGGGATGACTGAAACAGGAACCTCATTCGATGTCGAAGCTTTCAAAGCCAATCCGGATGCCTATACCATCGTGGATATTCGTAGCCGTGACGAGCATGCAACTGCTCCAATTTTCGAAGAGGCATTGAATATTCCACTTCAGGAACTGAGAGAAAGAGCAAGTGAGATTCCTACAGGCAAGCCTGTTTTGGTTCATTGTGCCGGAGGATACCGTTCTGCAGCCGGTTCAAGCATTATAGCTGGAGTCTTGAGGGATACAGAAGTGCTGGACTTCAGCGAGGCGATCAAAGACGTTCAGACCGTAGCTCATTAAGGAAAAAGTTGAGCATCATCCCACGCCCTTCGAACTTCGGAGGGCTTTTTCTTTTTCATGGAGTGGATCTTCTCAAAAGAAAAAATAACCCTTTTGCTTACTTTTCGGTCTTGATAGAAAAATCAGAATCGTGAGTCGGGAAGAATTCAGCCAATTGCCTTTGTATCAAAAGATCAAAACCCTCTATTTGGAAGGGACTTTTGTCGTGGGCATTCGCTACTACCGCCACAAGGTCAATCTGTATTTGCTGGAAAATGAGTACGTAGAGGTTTTCTACAACCACAAAGAAGATCGAATAGACAAAATCGACTTTTTGGAACGAGATCACAGTCGAATGAAATTCTATTTGGATCAGATTAAATTGTAAATTGGAATATGGAAAAGCTGACAATAAAAATTTTGGATAAAAAAGCGATTAAGAAGCTCCAAGAACTAGTAAACAAAAAAATGATTGAGATCAATCAAGAAAGCCAATCTGGATCGGTGGATTGGGCTAGCTACATAGGATCTCTTCCAAAAATGAGCATTACCGAAATCGATAAGGAAATTGAGGGATTCAGAAATTGGGATTAATGGTTTGGGACACGAATTCAATCATTTTTTTTCTTCAAGACTTGCTGCCTAAACCATCTAAGGATTTTTTGTTAAATGAGTTGAGAAGAAATAAACCGAAGTTTTCCATAATCACTGAGATTGAACTCTTGTCTTGGAAAAAGCTTTCCGAATCAGAAGCTAAAATAATCTCAGGATTCTTATCTAATTTCCATCGAATTGAGCTATCAGAGGACATTAAGGAAGCAACGATTCAAATCAGGAGAACTCATGGCTTAAAAGTACCTGATGCTATCATCGCAGCATCAGCTTTGGTACTAAACAAGCCACTTTTAACTCATAATTTGAAAGACTTTAAGCTTGTGAAAGGCTTAGAAGTAGTTGATCCAATGGGTTTTGAGATATAATCCATTGAACTGTCTCGTTATATATAACTTCTTAACTAAAAAACCGCAGAACTTTCATCCTGCGGTTTTTTATTTGGAGCATGAGCGTTTTTAAAGCTTTCTCTTCAGGAAATCAGTCATCATCGTGTACAAATGCCAGGTGGTGTTGCCGCCGTAGATTCCGTGGTTTCTGTTGGGATAGTAGAAGGATTCAAACTGCTTATCTGCCGCTATCAGGGCGTTGGTGAGATCGACCGCATTTTGGAAGTGCACGTTGTCATCGCCGGTTCCATGGATCAAAAGCAAATTTCCTTTCAGCTTGTTCACATGGGTGATTGGGCTGTTATCATCATATCCAGAAGGATTGAGTTGGGGAGTCTGAAGGTAGCGCTCGGTGTAGATTGTGTCATAATATCTCCAAGTAGTCACTGGTGCCACGGCGATGGCAGTTTTGAAGACGTCATTTCCGATCATCAGGGAAAGCGAAGACATGTAGCCTCCATAAGACCATCCCCAGATTCCGATCCGGGAAGGATCGACAAATGGCATTTTCGCAAAATACTTGGCACCCTCGATCTGATCGATGGTTTCCAGTTTGCCCAAGTTGGCATAGGTAGAATGCTTGAAGTCACGGCCACGTGCGCCAGTACCACGATTGTCCACACAGGCCACGATGATCCCTTCCGCTGCCAATTGCTGATGCCAGAAGTCGCGGGTTCCTCCCCAAGAATTCAGCACATTCTGAGAACCCGGGCCGCCGTAGACATACATCA
Organism: Algoriphagus aquatilis; assembly: GCF_042657405.1. NCBI lineage: Bacteria > Pseudomonadati > Bacteroidota > Cytophagia > Cytophagales > Cyclobacteriaceae > Algoriphagus > Algoriphagus aquatilis. The sequence goes on along the minus strand of NZ_JBHSKS010000012.1, from coordinate 73,118 downwards.
GCACCGGATATTTTTTGTTTGGATCAAAGTCAGCCGGCTTGATGATGTAGCCATTGAGCTGCGTACCATCCACGGTTGGGAAGGTGAAAAATTCCTTTTTCCCCAAGGCAAAACCTGCTAAACGCTCCTTCAAGGCCTGATTGTCCTCGAGTACTTTCAGCTCTTTTCCTGCTGCATCGTTCAGTGTCACCTTCACCGGCGTATCAGCCGTGGTGTAGTAATCGATGAAGAACTTGTAATCAGGGCTCATGTTGATCGTATGGGTTCCTTTGGCAGTAGTGAGGACTTTTTTACCCTTTCCGTCCAGGTTGATTACATAGAAATTTCGCTCAAGTGGAGAGGACTCTGTCGAGATGAAATAGAGTTTTTTGGCTTTTTCATCTACGCCTACCATGGAACTCACCTCCCAATTCCCGGATGTAATCTGACGAATCAAACTTCCATCCAAATTGTGATGGTAGATGTGCTTGTAGCCGTCCTGCTCGGAAGTACGGATAAAGGTCTTGCCGTCGCTGAGGTATTGGAGATCATCGTTGTAGTCAAGGTCCACGTAGGTTTTTGCATTCTCAGAGATGATCAACTTACTCTCGCCTGAAGTAGCATTGGCATGCAAAATATCCAGCTGATTCTGGAGTCTATTCATTCGGATAAATGCCAAGGTATTCGCATCTTTTGTCCAGTAGATTCTTGGCAGGTAGACATCGGTTTCGGTGCCTGCGTCCATCTTTTGTGTTTTTGCAGTCGCCAAATCATAGACATGGATACTAACGAGGGAGTTTTTCTCGCCTGCTTTTGGGTACTTGAACTTGTAATCCTGAGGATAAAGCGGTCCCCAAGTCTGCATGTTGAACTCAGGAACTTGGGTTTCGTCAAAGCGAATGAAGGCAATCTTTTTTCCATCAGGTGACCACTTGAAAGCTTGAGCCATGGAAAATTCCTCTTCATATACCCAGTCTGCAGCACCGTTGATGACCTTATTCCACTCGCCATCTCGTGTGATTTGCGTGAGCTTGTTTGTTGCCAACTCAATCACATAGAGGTTGTTGTCTTTGACAAAAGCTACCTTGTCATTGTCTGGGGATAAGGTAGCGTAGGAGATTTTTTCTCCGTTCATCAGCTGTTGCTTCTGGCCGGAGGCCATTTCTACCACGTAGAAAATTCCTTTGGAAGAGCGGCGGTAGATGGATTCTACGTCTGTGGCGATAAGGGCTTTAGATTCGTCCGCATTGAAAGAATAGCTTGAAAAGTTTACTCCGAGCTTGGCTCCATCCAGCAATACTCCTGCTTCTTCACCGGTGGCTAGGTTGATTTTGACCACAGCCGGTGCTCCACCACGCTGCACGAGCGAACTGTAAAACTGCCCGTCTTTCATCCAGTTGATGCCGTAGACGGATTTTTGGTTGAAGGTGCCTTTTTTGAAGACATCCTCCAGGGTTACTTTTTTCAGGCTTTGCGCCTGTACGCTGAGGGCCATTCCGATCATTGCGATCCAGGCTAGGCTCAGCACTTTCGAACTTTTAATCATATCCACTGATTTTGGGTAAAATTCTTGAATGAAACGAAGGCGAATATATAAAACCATCTAAGGGATTTGAAACCTTTGGAGGGTAAACGGAAAATTAGCTATTTCGTAAACCAGATTTTTCCCCACCATGAAGAAGAAAATTGCCTTGGTCACCGGAGGTTTTACCGGAGAGTCCGTCATCTCCCTCAAAAGTGCCGCTGTCGTCGAAAAGACCATTGATCGGGAGCGCTTCGATGTTTATAAAATTTTAGTGTATCCGGGCGATTGGCATTTTATCTGTTCTTCCGGAGAAAAAATTCCAGTTGACCTGAACGATTTTAGTATTTCCATTGGGGACGAAAAAATCAAATTTGACGGGGTTTTTAACATTCTTCACGGTTCCCCGGGAGAAGACGGAAAATTGGCCGGCTACTTTGACATGCTTGGGATTCCTTACACCACTTGTGATCAGCTGACTTCAGCGATTACCATGAACAAGGGTTATACCAAGGCCATTGTCCAGGATATTCCCGAACTGAACGTGGCGAGATCAATCCAGCTTTTCGAAAATTCCCCCGAAAACGCATCCAAGATTCAAGTTCAACTCACGCTGCCCCTATTTATCAAACCCAATAATGGGGGAAGCTCCATCGGGATGAGTAAGGTGAAAACATGGGAGGAATTGGCCGAAGCTTTGGAAAAGGCCTTTGCGGAAGACAAGCAAGTACTCGTGGAAGAGTTTGTGTCAGGCAGGGAGTTTTCGATAGGTATTTTCAAAGGGAAAGGAAGAATCACCGTGCTTCCTGCTACCGAGATTGTGAGCAGCAAAGAGTTTTTCGACTACGAGGCCAAGTATGTTCCGGGAGTCTGTGAGGAAATCACTCCCGGAAGAATGTCCGAGGAAGAAGTCGAGCGAGTCGGTAGAATTGTGACCAAGGTGTATGAAAAACTCAACTGCAAAGGCGCGGTGAGAATCGATTATTTTCTCCAACATGAAACGGGGAAATTTTACTTTATTGAGATCAACACCGTACCCGGACAGACTGAGACGAGCTTGATTTCGCAGCAAGTCAAAGCAACCGGTAAATCTATCAAGGAGTTTTACACCGAGTTGATTGAGGAGATGTTTGTTTAAGTAGTAGGATCGATTGATGTAAAACTTCTAACGATTTGTTAAAAAATTGAAAAAACGGTGAAAGCCTGAAAAGGTCTTTTCCCGTTTGTATGTTTTTCCTCCAGATAAATTTTATTTTTGTCACACATACAGGCACTAATGATCGAAAAGCTATTTCCACTGGACAAAAATTATATCCTCAGACAGGCACAATCAGCCTTGGAAGAGGAATTGGTGGATCGGATGGTTTTTGAACTGAAGCGCTCTTACACTTTTTTGTACAATCCGCTTCGCTTGATGGATCAGACTTATGCCTTGATTTTGGATACCGTCGATTTTCCGAGAGAGCGAGTGCGAATGATCTATCGACAGCTTTGTGGTATCTACCGATACAAGCACCGTGACAATCAGCTTGAGCTTCTTTTTGACGGACGCACACATTTCGAAAAATTTCAGGAGGACTGGTCTCAGGCGCTCATTACCTATGTGCAGCAATTGGGGCAGCATGAGCAATATGTGAAAACCCTACTTCGAATGACACTCTTATATGATTCAGAGACTCGCGCCGAGTGGGCAGAAAATCACTGTAAGGCTTTCATCAATCAGCATTTTGAACTCAAAGTGGTCAAGCGACATGGAGAGCTTAGACTCAAGGTTTCCTAAAAAATTAAAAAACCCGCTGATGAAGCGGGTTTTGTGTTTTTAGAAGTTGGGACTCAAGAGGTATTTGCTGTAAAACTCATCGATGACTTTTAGTGCCTCGGTGGCGTCATCCACGATGCAAAACAGATCCAAATCAGATTCGCTGATGTAGTTCGGATCCCCTCTCAGTAGGGTTGACTTGATCCAGTCCACCAGGCCGGTCCAGTAATCTCTGCCCACGAGCACAATCGGGAATCTTCCGATTTTGTTGGTTTGGATGAGGGTCAAGGCTTCAAAGAATTCATCCAAGGTGCCAAAGCCGCCGGGTAATACCACGAAGCCCTGCGAGTATCGGATAAACATGACCTTTCTGACGAAAAAGTAGTCAAAGGTCAACAGCTTGTCGCGGTCTATATAAATGTTATTGAATTGCTCAAAAGGCAAATGGATATTCAGGCCCACAGATTTTCCCCCCTGAGAATAAGCGCCTTTGTTACCAGCTTCCATGATACCCGGTCCACCACCAGTAATGACACCATAGCCATGCTGTACAAGTTTTGCAGCTATTTCTTCTGCAGTCTTATAATAGTGGTGGTCTCTCGGAGTCCGAGCCGATCCAAAGATGGTCACGCAAGGACCTATTTTGGCCAGTTTTTCGAAGCCCTCCACAAATTCTGACATTACTTTAAAAATTGCCCAAGAATCAGCGCTCTTGATTTCACTCCAGTCACGCTCCTTAAAAGCTCTTCGGATTCTTTCTTCCGATTTTTTCTCATCGATGTGGCTCATATTCTCTGAAATTGATCTTGTAAGAAAACGAATCTTTCGAAGGAATGGCGAAAAACCAAGCTTTTTTCCCTGTAAAATATTGGGAATCAACAATAAAAAATCATTTTCTGATCTGGCCAGATTCCAGTTTGGCTAAGCTATTTTTGTATTGGAAAAAACCAGATCGATGAATCTTTTAGAAAAGTCCAAAGCGGTGGAGGCAATCTTCCAAGAGCTTGAGCAAGAATCCAAGCAATTTCATGAGGAGGCTGGAATGGGCTGCCTTTCAGGTTGTGGATTTTGCTGTGCCAATCCGGAGGTTCCTGCTTCTCCTCTGGAATTTTTGCCTTTGGCTTTTGATCTGTATGAAAAGGGCATCGCAGATGATCTTGCAAACAAACTAGCCAATCAGGAAAGCCCAGGTATCTGTGTAGTCTATCGATCCAATTCAGCGGACGACACTAAGGGCTTTTGTGGGAATTATGCAAAAAGAGGATTGATTTGTCGATTCTTTGGAGCCTCTGCGAGGAAAAATAACAAGACTGGGCTAAAGGAACTGATCACCTGTAAGATTTTGAAAACTGAAAAAGAAGCGGCATTTCAATCCGTGACTGAGCGGATCAATTCAGATATGCAGATTCCACTTGCACCAGCCTACTATACTCGGATCAAGGATATAGACGAAGCTCTGACCAACCAATATCCCGTCAATCAGGCAATTTTGATGGCTTTGGAGCTAGTGCTTCGCTATAAATTTTATCAGGAGGAGCAAGAGTAATAACCCAAGCGATTTTTTTGATCCTTGGTTTTAGCCTATATTCGATTATCATTTTAAGAAGATTAAATCCCGTAAAAAGCCAAACGCATGCTGAATCTTGGGGAAATTGTACAGACGATCAAGAGTATTGTAGAAACCAGAATCCAACTGATCAAAAGTGAGATCCAGGATGAATTTGTCGGGATTCTTTCCAGATTAATTCTATTGATGATTATGGGAGCGCTGACTTTGTTGGTGTTTTTGTTTCTATCGCTTTCGTTAGCATTTTTCATCAGTCAAGTTACTCAGAGTCCATATTTGGGATTTTTGATCGTGGCTTTGATGTATTTGTTGATCGTGCTTATTCTTTATTTAACCAGAGATTCTCACGGCATTCAAGATCAAATCAATTCTTCTTTGAAGAATTTTATTTTCAGCGCAAAACGGGATAAAGAAGATGAGTAAGGAATTAGAAAAAAAGTCGGAAGAACTCGAACAAACGCTTACCAAGCAGCTCGATTTGCTTAAAAAAGATTCTCAAGACTGGCTAAAAGTCGGTGCTGCAGTGGCAGTCGGTGCTGTGATCGCTTATGGGATCGTAAAAGCGACCCGTAAAAAGAAAGTAAAGAATACAGAGAAGGCACTGGAAGTATTAGAAAAGGAAGGTTTGCTCAATGATGAGCTGAAAAACCGCTTAACCAAACCAAAATCTTCTTCTTTTTGGCCAACCGTGACGCAACGCTTACTTATCCTTGGTCTTGCTTTGGCAAAAGATAAAATCTACAACGAGCTTTTTTCAGGAAATACTGAGCAACAAGCAGTTGAAAAGGATAAATAAACTCCTGAAAGGACTTTCTAAATCAGGTCAAAAAGGCTTGGCTTGGCTCGTAGATCCTGAGAAATACCAAGAATCCCCACAGTTGGAATGGATTGAAAATTCTGGATTGGATTTGATTTTGGTAGGTGGAAGCAGCGGAAATGCTGAAGCTCTTGACTTTACCATCCGATCACTGAAAGCCCTCTCGGGAAAAATTCCCATCTGTATATTTCCAGGCTCCAAGGATCAGGTATCTGAACATGCCGACGGGATATTGTTCCTTTCCCTTATTTCAGGGACCAATCCAGAGTATCTCATTACCCAGCAGGTAGAAGGAGCTAGGGCCATTGAGCATCTTGGACTTGAAATACTTCCCACGGGCTACCTTCTTGTCAATGAAGGAGAGATACTCAGTGTGCACAAAGCCAGCAACACACTCCCACTTTTGAATTCGGAAGTAGATCGAATCAGATTGATCGCATTGGCTGGGAAATACCTTGGCCTGAAGTATTTCTATCTCGAAGCCGGAAGTGGTGCAAAAGCACCTGTTTCGAATTCAGTGATACAAACTGTAAAAAAGACTGTCAAAAGCCCCTTGATTGTGGGTGGAGGTTTGGATTCGCTTGAAAAAGTGAAAAAAGCTTTTGATGCAGGAGCTGATTTAGTGGTGTTGGGTAATGCGATAGAAAAAGACCCCGGTTTTTTGGCCGAGGTCTTGAAAGCTAAGCGATGGTATAATCAGTTACTGAACATTAATTAGAGATTCCCTTCGACGCATTTTACCTGCAGGTACCCCGTACATCATTTTGAAACGGCGGCAAAAGTAAGCAGTGTCTTTGTAGCCCACCTCTTTCCCGATATCACGGATGGATTTTTTGGTCGTTCTCAAAAGCTCAACTGCTGCTTCCATCCGCTGATATTCAATGTAATCTTGAGGATTGATGCCGGTGAGCATTTTGAAATATTGTCCCACATAGTCCTCCGAAACATTTGCCACCTTGGCTAGAATCTTGTTTGAAAGATCGCCCCCGATATTGGTTTTGATAAAGTTGAACAAGTCGATCAACCTTGGATCTTTGAAATAGGTGGAGTTAGTAGAAAGCTCCTCGGTGAAAAGTCTATTTTTTAGAATATGCCGCAACAATTCTATGATAAGTACCTCTGTGAGCGCTTTCAAGGCTCTCTCTTTTCCAATGTTGGAGAGTTCCAGTTCTTTCATCAAATCCTCCATTAAGGTGGCTATTCGATCATTGAAGCGGATGATGAAAGGCGGGATATCCAAAGAGTTAAAGAAATTGACCACATCAAAAACCTTGGATTCAAAGTGTATCATGGAAATACAATCCTCCTCTGAGGCATTGATTTCCTTGTAACTGATACTTTGAAGATATTTTCTTTTGGATTCAATGAATTTTTCCAAGGTCAATTCCTGTCTCTTGCTGCCTGAACCAAACGTGAGCGATGTTTTGCGACCCTTTGGTAAAAAAAGTACTTCGCCTTCATTAATCAACTCCTGGTCTTCGCCAAACTTTAGCGTACCATGGTGAAGTAGAACCAAGGCGTTTTCATTTTCTTCGTAATTAGAAATTGAAACAGGCTTATCAATCTTAAAATTGTTGCCTCTCAAAAATCTTACGTGAACAGACTCGATGACTTTATTGTAGTAATCCATGAAATATCTATAAAAATGAACTTCAAAAATATAACTTAAACCTAGTTAGTACATAAACTATTCTAGAAAATAAGTCTAAAAAGAAGAAAAAGGGTATAAAAATTTGCATCTATACCCTTTATTTAGGTTTTAATGGTACTACTTCAATATTCCTCTGGAGATTACGATCCGTTGGATTTCAGAAGTGCCTTCGTAAATCTGAGTAATTTTAGCGTCTCTCATGAGGCGTTCTACATGGTATTCTTTCACATACCCATAGCCCCCATGTACCTGTACCGCCTCTACTGTCACATTCATCGCTACTTCAGAGGCATATAGTTTAGCCATAGCAGATGCGTGGGCATAATCTTCCCCCTGATCTTTGAGCCAGGCTGCTTTGTAGACCAAAAGTCTGGCAGCTTCGATTTGAGTAGCCATATCTGCCAATTTGAACTGAATGGCCTGATGTTGACTGATAGGTTTGCCAAAAGCCTTTCTTTCTTTTGAATAGGCTAAAGCCAATTCATAGGCACCTGATGCGATCCCGAGCGCTTGTGCTGCGATTCCTATTCGCCCACCGTTGAGCGTCTCCATCGCGAAGGTAAATCCAAACCCTTCCTCTCCAATTCGGTTTTCCACAGGTACTTTCACATCGGTAAACATCAAGGAGTGCGTATCAGAACCCCTGATTCCCAGTTTGTCCTCTTTTTTACCAATTACAAAGCCATCCCAACCTTTTTCTACAATAAAGACAGAGATACCTTTATGGCCTTTGCTGGCATCGGTCTGCGCAATTACTAGGTAAATACTTGCGGAAGAACCATTGGTAATCCAGTTTTTGGTGCCGTTGAGCAGGTAATGATCTCCTTTCCATTCCGCATTGGTCCGCTGTGAAGTAGCATCCGAACCAGCTTCTGGTTCAGATAGGCAAAATGCGCCTAGCACTTCACCGGTGGCAAGCTTGGTCAGGTATTTCTGCTTTTGGGCTTCGGTTCCATACTTCTCCAATCCCCAGCAGACCAAGGAATTGTTGACAGACATAGACACAGAGGCAGATGCGTCGATTTTGGAAAGCTCTTCCATGGCAATCACGTAAGATATTGTATCCATTCCGCCTCCATTATACCTAGGGTCAACCATCATTCCCATGAAGCCGAGTTCGCCCATTTTTTTGATTTGTTCGTAAGGGAATTTTGCTTCGGTATCGCGGTCTATGACACCTGGAAGTAATTCTGCTTTGGCAAATTCCCTTGCTGCCTCTTGCACAGCCAAGTGCTCTTCAGTCAATTGAAAGTTCATAAGAGTAGTAAAATTTTGGGTTTAGATTCAAGTTGGAAAATATAGCCGAAAAAAAGAAAAGGGACAAAAACTTGTCCCTTTCCGAATTTTATTTTGATTTTGATCAATCTCTATTTCCAAAGAAAACAAAGATGTAGTAAGCTAGCGTAACCAAAGATGCTAATGCAGCGACCACATAGGTCATCGCAGCCCACTTCAAGGCATCCTTTGACATGTCATATTCTTGTCTGGTCACCACATTTCTACTTTGTACCCAAGCCAAAGCTCTATTAGAAGCATCAAATTCTACAGGCAGCGTAACTAATGTAAACAGCGTCATTACTGAATAAGAACCTACTACAATGTATCCAATCCAATGGTAAGGCAAGCCCAACGCAAATCCACCGAAAAGAGAGGCTATTAAGACTATGTTTAGGATTTTACCTGAGATGTTTTGAACCGGAACCATCGCTGATCGAAAGTTTAGCCAAACGTAGGAGGTGGCATGCTGCACTGCGTGTCCACATTCGTGAGCTGCCACGGCGGTAGCTGCAGCATTTCTGCCATAGTATACATCCGGAGAAAGGTTAACCGTTCTGTCCATAGGGTTGTAATGGTCGGTCAGTTGACCTTCGACACAAATGACCTGTACATCGTGAATATTGTGATCAGCAAGCATCAACTTTGCAATTTCTGCGCCGGATAAATTTGCCTGAAGAGCAGTTTGAGAATATTGTTTGAATTTGCTTTTCAATCTATTGCTTACCACAAATCCAAGAATTGCAAATACGACTACAATTAGAATAATCATTTTATTAGGTGTTTAACTGGGTGTGAATACGAAGTTAGGACTTGTCAGGTTTAATCCAAACCGGGATTTTTACCATCACTATCCAACTAACCAAGCCCACAAGCATCACAAGAATGACTTGGGTTCCATGGATGATGGCAGCAAAGATTTTTCCGTCTGTTTCTGACACTCCAAACTGGATCAAAATGTAGGCCACCAAGGCATGAAAGGTTCCGATTCCCCCTTGAACAGGTGCCACCATGCCAATACTTCCCATTACCATCACAAGAAGGACTTGGCTAGCCGACAAAGTGGCAGTAGTTTGGATCCCTTGGGAAACAGTATACATAGTCAAAAAGTAGATAATCCAGATTACTAGAGAGCTGACCCAAAATCCAATCGGATTTTGAAGCTTCCCTACAGTCTGAATTCCTGAAATAAGCTGTCTGAAAAACTGCTGAAGTTTATTGACTAGGCCATTTCCTCGGAATTTTCGAAAGAGCACGTATAGAAAAAGCACAAAAACCAAAATACCACCCAGAAAGAGCGGTAGTAAAGAGATGATTTTTTCCCCTAAAGAAGAAACGTCGATCAGCTCCCCAGCAAGAGAAAGGAAAAGACTACTTTCAAGTACAAATGCCAAAAAAATCGTTCCGGCTAAAAAGATCAAATCAATGGTCCGTTCCAAAATGACGGTACCCAACAGATGGCCGATAGAAATTCCGTTCGTTCTTGCCAATACGCCGCATCGGGCAACTTCACCTGCTCTTGGAATGAGGAGGTTTACCAAATAGCCGACCATCACCGCATGGTATGCTCTATTGCCGCTTATTTGTTGTTCCCCTTCCTGTTTTTGGATCAAAAGCGCCCATCTCCAGCCTCTGATCCAATATCCGATCCAAGCGATAGTCAGTGATCCAAAGATCCAAAACCAGTTGCTGGATGCTAATTGGGTTTGGAGCTCCACAAGTTCAATATCCTTATATAAAAACCAAAAAATCCAGAAAGCCACTCCTAAAGAAATGACTACCTGGATACTTTGTTTGATCTTTGGATTGGGCATCAGATGAGTTTATTTCTTTCGTCCGGAAAAATCAAGACAGGCTTATGCTGTTTTGCTTCTTCAGGGGTCATTCCTGCATAGGAGATGATGATCACGATGTCACCTACCGCAGCTTTTCTCGCAGCAGGGCCATTGAGGCACACTTGACCGCTTCCTCTTGCTCCTTTGATGACGTAAGTTTCAAGTCGCTCTCCATTATTGATATTGACGATCTGTACTTTTTCATTTTCGAGGAGCTGTGCGGCATCCATCAGGTCTTCATCTATGGTGATGGAGCCCACATAGTGAAGTTCTGCCTGAGTGATTTTTACCCGGTGGATTTTGGATTTGAGGATTTGCAGTTGCATTGGTTTAGTTTTTCGGCCGCGAAATTAGGGAATAATCGGCAAGTTGTCGATCAATCTCACCTCACCGATATAGGCAGCAACACAAATCGAGGATTTTTGATTCGGATCAAAATCATTCTTGATTTCAAATGTATCCGGATGAATCAATTCAAAATACTCCAATCGAGCTAGCTCCACTTGATCAAATTCCTTTTCTATTTCAGATTTAATTGATAACCAAGGTCGGCCTTCCATCAGCTGGTTTTTTGCTTTGATCAAACTGGTGAAAAGAAGTAAAGCCTTTTGTCGCTCCTCGTTATTCAAGCGCATATTCCTTGAAGACATCGCTAGGCCGTCAGTTTCTCTCCGGGTTAGGACAGTTTCTAATTGGATATCGAATGAAAGGTCTTTCACTAGTCTTTTGATAACGGCAACCTGCTGCAAGTCCTTTTGGCCAAAAAAAGCAATGTGCGGCTTGATCATATGAAACAGTTTGGAGACGATGATACCGACTCCATTAAAATGCCCTGGTCTAAACCTTCCTTCCAAAACTCGCTCTAAGTCCCCAAAATCTAACGTCAGGCAAGACGGGGAAGGATACATAGTTTCTATTGATGGTAGAAAAACATAATCTACCCCAATGGATTCCAATTTTTCCAAATCTGCATCGAGTGTGATGGGATACTTTTCGAAATCCTTGGGATTATTAAACTGAGTAGGGTTGACAAAAATCGAAACCACCGTTACATCCATTTTCGATTTGCTGGTCTGGACAAGATCCAAATGACCTTGATGCAATGCTCCCATGGTTGGGACAAAACCGATTTGGCGATTACTTTGGAGGTGGCTGAGCCAGTGGGGATTCCATTCGGCCCCTGTGTGGATTAGCTTCACGGCAAGGCAGTATTACGGCTAAATTGGGGCAAAACTAGATTAATATCCAGAAATACAATGCTGATAGGCTTTTTTTATTTACCTTTGTGCCCGTTGTTTATCACGATCATTAAAATCCCTATAGCATGTCCAAACTACGTATCCTCTACGTTGCTAGTGAAATCAACCCATTCTTACAAACTTCCGAAGTCGCCAATTTTCTCAGAAATCTCCCTCAAGCTATGCAGGAGCGTGGGATGGAAATCCGGATTTTGGTGCCTCGTTTTGGATTGATCAACGAGCGAAAAAACAGACTTCACGAGGTGGTCAGGCTTTCAGGGATCAACATTTCCGTAGGTGAAGAAGAAAAGCCCTTGATCATCAAAGTGGCGTCTATCCCAAATGCCAAGCTTCAGGTATATTTTATTGATAATGAAGATTATTTTCAGCGAAAGCATGTGTTTCACGACAAGCAACAGCGATTCTATGAGGATAATGACGAGCGTGCTATCTTTTTCTGTAAAGGTGTCATTGAAACCGTTAAAAAGTTAGGCTGGGCACCGGATATCGTGCATTGCAATGATTGGATGACCTCCTTGATCCCAATGTATCTAAAGACGACCTACAAAAACGAACCGCTCTTTAAGGATACCAAAACAGTATTTGGCATTTATAACAATGGATTTTCCCATACCTTTGGCGACGATTTGTTAAACAAGGTTAAGATGGTGGACATCGATGACACTATTTTAGCACCTTTGAAAAGCAAAGACTTCGAAGGCTTTATCAAGATGGGTATCGAATATGCCGATCGGGTGGTGAAAGGGAATGAAGTCTCTGCCGAACTAAACCAACTAATTGAGGATTTCTCTAAAGACAAAAATCTTGAAATCAGTTTTGAAGAAGAGCAGCAAGCTCATGAAGAGCTTTATGGAGTATACACCAGCCTTGCAGGCTAAGCTTTCCATTTACGCGTTAATTTCCGTCTTATTTCTTGGTGCATGTAGCGACCCTGCCACGGTAGGACTTGAGCTTGCACCTCAGAATAACCAAATCGGTGTTTTTTATAAAGAATTTACCCTTGACGCACAGGTGGTACTCCTGGATTCATTTAATACTACCAACTCAGGGGTTCTCTTAGTAGGTAACGAAGTGGATGACTACTTTGGAAAGACTACTTCCACAGCCTACACGAGATTATATATCGATCAAACTGCAGAACGACCTAAATCAGACGCTGTTTTGGATTCTGTGTTTTTTAACTTTTCGACTGTAAGTGTAAATGGATCTAATTTGGACAAACCGAAGAGTTATAGAGTCCACCTCCTCAACGAACCCATCCTCGATACACTCTATTACAACTTCAGTACCTTATCCTACAAGCCGACCCCAATCTTGGATGCTGAGATTCTTTTTGGAGATAAAAAGGATACTTTGGTAAAAGTCCCGATTACTAATGAAGCATTTATCAATGACCTTTTTACCAAGATGAAAAGAGGTCAAGAATTTGATAATTTATTTAGCTTTAGAAGGTACCTTCCTGGATTGGCGATTACATCCAGAGATGGAGATAATGCAACTGCAGGGTTTTCTTTGGGTACAAATACAGGAATCACTGTTTATTACCATGCACTTGGTGACACCACTGCATTGAAGTATTCGATTACTACTTTATCCTCTAGAAGTTTCAATAGTATTGCATCTGATCGAGCAGGTACTCCTACAAGTGTAATTACTGAATACGGAAAGTCTTACAATACCAGCCCGATTGTTGGAATGAAGGCAGGACTTGGTCTAGCGATGAGAGTGAATACAGGTCCTATTGATGCCTTCTTGGATACTTTGCAAGGAGTGATTTTCAATCAAGTTAACCTTACTATCGGTGCGCTTGAAAATCAAGATGCAGGAAACGTCCCTATTTCTTCGATGGTTTTGAAATTTGTAGATTCTCAAAATCGTGTGCTTTTAAGTTCCTTTAACAAAGCAGAACTTCATGTCCAAGGCGATGGGCAAGCTCAAGTTATAGATGATGGAAAAGGCAACCTAATTCCCAATTATTTATTTGCCTCTTCAGCAGTTGTAGAATACAATAGTGTAGATAAACTTTACAGAGCAGGCATTTCTTCCCACCTAAATGCTATCTATCGAGGTCAAATTAAGCGTCAAGATTGGCTTCTTTACCCTTCTACTCCCAGAGATCTAAGTGATGATTTCAAACGATCATTGAGACAGTTTAAAGTGAATAAAGATAAAATTAAGGTAACTGTTATTTACTCTAAGATTAGGTAAACAATCGATTTCGAAAAAGTATTACTAATCCACTTTTAGTTTTTATAAAAGTGGATTATTTTTTTTGCTGTTAATGCTGTTTCTTTGCGCAAGTACTAACCAACTTTTAAGAATTTTTACTTATGTGTGGAATCGTCGCGTATGTAGGGCAGCAGGAGGCGCTGCCCATTATCATTAAAGGGCTAAAAAGATTGGAATACCGCGGCTATGATTCGGCTGGTGTAGCTTTGATCGACCAAAAGGGCCTTAGTATTTACAAGAAAAAAGGAAAGGTCTCCGAACTTGAAAATCACCTCGCAGAAAATGGAATTCTAAATTCAAAAATTGGCATCGGCCACACTCGATGGGCCACTCATGGAGAGCCTAATGATGTCAATGCTCACCCTCATTATTCTTCTTCTGAAAGGTTTGCCATGATCCATAACGGAATCATTGAAAACTATGAGGTGCTTAAGAAAGACCTGCTTCAAAAAGGTTATAAGTTCCAAAGTGAGACGGATACTGAAGTTTTTGTCAAGTTTATAGAGGATATTTTCACAAATAGCAACTGTACCCTTGAGGAAGCCTTACGGCTTGCTTTGCAAAAAGTGGTCGGGGCCTATGCTATTGTATTGATCAATCTTGAGGAGCCCGATACGCTTATCGCTGCCCGAAAGGGATCCCCTTTGGTGATTGGTGTCGGCGAAGACGAATACTTTTTGGCATCGGATGCCACTCCGATTATCGAATACACTAATAAGGTGATCTATCTGGATGATTATGAGATTGCGGTGATACGTGAAGGAAAACTTCAAGTGAAGACTATCGAAAATATCGAAACTAGTCCTTACATCAATCAGCTGGAGCTTGAACTGGAGGCTATCGAAAAAGGAGGCTATGAGCATTTTATGCTCAAAGAAATTTTTGAGCAACCCAAGTCTATCGCCGATTGTCTTCGTGGACGACTTGATCCCAAAACAGGCCGATTGGTTTTGGGAGGCTTGAGGGATTACATGAACAAGTTCCAAAACGCAGAGCGTATCATCATCACTGCCTGCGGAACTTCATGGCATGCAGGGTTGGTAGCCGAATACCTTTTTGAAGAATTTGCGCGTGTGCCAGTGGAGGTAGAATATGCATCTGAATTTAGATACCGCAATCCTGTCATCAGTGACAAAGATTTTATTATTGCGATTTCCCAATCAGGTGAGACAGCAGATACGCTCGCTGCGATCGAATTGGCAAAATCCAAGGGGGCAACCATTTTTGGAGTTTGTAATGTGGTTGGTTCTTCGATTCCAAGAACAACCCATGCTGGATGCTATACACATGCAGGTCCTGAGATCGGCGTGGCTTCTACCAAAGCATTCACGGCTCAGATCTCCGTACTCACCATGATGGCGCTAAAGCTTGGCTACCAAAGAGGGACTTTGCCTGAAAGTAAATACATCTTGATGCTTCATGAACTGGCAGATATACCCGCTAAGGTGGAGAAGGCACTACAAACCAATGAGGCAATCAAAAAAATCGCAGAACAATACAAGGATGCTCGAAATATGCTGTATTTGGGAAGGGGGTATAATTTCCCTGTGGCTTTGGAAGGTGCTTTAAAGCTTAAGGAGATTTCATATATCCATGCCGAAGGCTATCCAGCTGCGGAGATGAAGCATGGACCGATCGCTCTAATCGATGAGGAAATGCCGGTGATTTTCATCGCTACGCTGGATAGTTCTTATGAAAAAGTGGTGAGCAACATCCAAGAGGTAAAAGCCAGAAAAGGAAAAGTGATTGCCGTGGTGACCGAAGGTGACAAGCAAGTCAAGGCACTTGCAGACCACGTGATCGAGATTCCACCGACTAATGAGGCCTTCACTCCTTTGCTTTCTGTGATTCCACTCCAACTGCTTTCCTATCATATCGCAGTGATGAGAGGCTGTAACGTGGATCAGCCAAGGAATTTGGCAAAATCAGTGACGGTGGAGTAATCTATAAGTCCAACTTTCAATAATAACGACCCTGAAGATGGAGATTTTCAGGGTTGTTGTTTTTTAAGGAAAATTTTCTTGCGCTATTGGCTATTTTGGGAGTTTTCTGACTCAGTTGCATGCACCTATTGCGAAATATTTGTTTCCTGCAGCTCTTGCAAGGCATTCATTGGAATAGGTTTTAGCATCACACCCACATACAGGCTGAAAAACAGTAGAGCAAGTTGTAGGTCGACTTTCAATATCAGCATTCAGACATTGATTGACATTTTCTTCCTCTTGGACGCATCCCATTAACATAAAAAATAAAATCAAGCTGAAATGAAAAAACAGTTTTTGAATATTCATTTGATTTTGGGGTTACATGTTAAAAACCCTAAGTTATCCATATCTGAGGAGCATTCCCGTCCCTAAGCAGAAAATCCTTACTTTTGCGCAGCCAAGGAAAAACCCATGCTGGATAAATTACAAGCCCTGAAGGAACGTTTCGAAGAAGTAGGTCAACTGATTATTTTGCCGGACTCTATGTCTGACATGAGCAAATATGCTAAGCTCACCAAAGAGTACAAAGACCTCGAAAAGCTCGTTTCGGTGTATGATGAATATGCTTTGGTCCTGAAAAATATTGACAGCTCCAAGGAGATGCTAGAAAAGGAGAAAGATCCTGAGTTTAGGGAAATGGCTAAAGCAGAGTTGGATGATCTGAGAGAGCGAAAGGAAGTTCTCGAGCAGGAACTCAAGCAACAGCTGACACCCAAAGATCCCAACGATTCCAAGGATTGTATTTTGGAAATCAGAGGCGGCACAGGAGGAGATGAAGCCGCCATTTTTGCCGGAGATCTTTTCAGAATGTATGAGCGGTTCTGCGAAATGAAAGGATGGAAGCTTACCGTGCTGGATTTGACCTTTGGCTCAGCAGGCGGATACAAAGAAATAATTGCTACCGTATCCGGAGCGGATGTTTATGGAATGCTCAAATATGAATCAGGTGTGCATCGGGTTCAACGGGTTCCTGCCACCGAATCTCAGGGAAGAGTTCATACCTCAGCAGCTTCTGTTGCTGTGCTGCCTGAAATGGATGAAGTAGAAGTCCACTTGGACATGAATGACATCCGAAAAGACACCTATTGCTCCTCTGGCCCGGGTGGCCAGTCTGTCAATACCACGTATTCAGCAGTCCGATTGACCCACAATCCGACGGGTTTGGTGGTGACGTGTCAGGATGAAAAATCCCAGATCAAAAACTTTGAAAAGGCTTTGAAGGTGCTTCGATCCAGGTTGTATGAGATCGAACTTGCTAAGCACAACGAGGCAGTCGGTGCCCAGCGAAAGTCCATGGTGGGAAGTGGTGATCGTTCGGATAAGATTCGAACTTACAATTATCCTCAATCCAGGGTCACAGATCACCGGATTAACAAAACCGTCTATAATTTACCTGATGTGATGGATGGCAATATAGAGGAATTCATTTCTGCCCTTCGATTGGCCGAGAATTTGGAAAAAATGCAAGCAGGAGGGATTGAGTAATTGGTCTAGACTTTGCAAGCTAAATTTAAGCCAGTATATTGAAATAATTAACAAAGCAACTTAAGTAAACCCAGCGCTATTATGATTATTGAAGGAGAAAGAGAAATCAATCTGGTGACATGGAATGAATCTCATTTTCATCAGCTCTATCCTTTGGCCAACAATCCAAAAATAGCCATGAATCTGAGGGATAGCTATCCTCAGCCTTACACCATACATGATGCCCGACATTGGATTGAGCATAACCAGAAATTTAATCCTGCTCAAAATTTTGCGATCGAATTTGAAGGTAGACTAGCAGGCGCGATAGGGGCAGAGCGTGGAAAAGATGAACTACGAACTAATATGGAGCTTGGGTTTTGGGTTGGGGAAGCTTTTTGGGGAAAAGGGATTGCCACTGAAGCGGTGAAATTATACACCAAGTACATCTTTGAAAAATTTGATATTCACCGGATTTTCGCACAGGTCTATGACTTCAATGGGGAGTCCATGAATGTCTTGGAAAAGGCAGGTTACATCCCTGAGGCCATTCTAAAGAATGGCTTTATAAAGCGAGGAAGGATGGGAGACATCTTCCAATATGTTAAAATCAGGGATGAAGAATAGCTCTTCATCCCTTTTTCTTTATCCTACTTTTTCAAGTGCCTGCTGTATGTCCCAAATGAGATCCTCGTAATGCTCAACTCCAATGGAAAGCCTAATCAGTTTTTCCGAAATTCCCAATTTAGCCCTGTCTAGATCGCTTACATCGCTATGGGTCATGGTAGCAGGGTGCTCGGCGAGAGATTCAGTGCTTCCGAGTGATACGGCCAGATGGAAGAGTTTGAGATGATCTAAAAACTGGAATGCTTCTTTTTCTCCGCCCTGAATATCAAAGGATACCATAGCTCCAGCACAGGATAATTGCTTTTTGAAAATTTGGTATTGTTCTGAATTTTCAGGCAGATGTCCTAAATAATAGACCTTCTCAACTTTGGGATGTGCTGCGAGGAAATCAGCTACTTTAGCTGCATTTTCAGCTTGCTGAGTCATTCGGACTTTGAGAGTTTCCAGACTTCTCATCAGTAACCATCCAGTCCATGGGCCGGCCATGTTTCCCAAAAAAGTGCGAAGGGTTCGGACCCGCTTCATCAGGTCTTTTTTGCCAAGCACTGCACCTGCGATAAGGTCTGAATGCCCTCCAATGTACTTAGTGGCTGAGTACATAACCAAATCTGCTCCATGCTTTAACGGATGCTGCCAGAGCGGCCCCATGTAGGTGTTGTCTACGACTACATATACGGAGTTTTCTGCATTGCTGAGCTGATCCGCTACTTTTCGACAAAGCTCCAGATCGAAAAGTGCGTTGGTCGGATTGGCAGGGGTTTCGACGTAGACTAGTTTTACTTTGGCTTTTTCTGCTTTAAGGAGGATTTGCTCCAGCGTATCATCGGGAGTAAAGCCAATTCCTGTGATGCCATATTGAGGTAGGACTTTGTTGATAAAGTGATCCGTCCCACCATAAACGGGCATGCTGTATAGGAGGGCATCGCCAGGTCGAAGAAATTCCAGCAGAACAGTAGAGATTGCCGACATTCCGCTTTCAAAGACTGCGCATTCATCCGCACCGTCCCAAAGGCAGAGCCTTTCTTCGAGAATTTGTAGATCCGGATTATTCAATCTGGAATAGATCAACCCCGGTTCTTCACCGGGGGATTTTTCGCGTTTTCCGTAAGCAAGTTCAAAAAATTCTTTGCCTTCCTGTGCTGTCTTAAAGACGAATGTGGAGGTTTGGAATATGGGGCATTTGACGGCGCCTTCTGAAAGTTCTGGCTTGTAGCCATAGGACATCATCAGGCTCTCAGGGTGGAAATATCTGGAGTTCATTTGGGTTTATTTTTACCCAAAAGAGTGAAAAAACTCTATAATTTACAATGAGACCTTCCTAATGATGTTTTGTTGTTTTATGAATATATTGAAATTATTACTGCGAAATCTGTAAAAATAGTACATTATTTTTCAAACACGGAATAATATTCTGTATTGATTCAATTTTTCGTCCTAGTGGAAAAGTTAATTTTTTTAAGAAGTTCTGTGCATTTTACTTCACCAAGACCTTTTGGGTGATTACTCCATTTTTCCCTGATAGTCGGATATAAAGCAAGCCTCTTGGGAGAGCATCGATGGCGTGTTGTTTGTCTCCTTGGTTAATACTTGAATGATAAACTACCTGTCCAAAAGAATTAATTACTTGGATGGATTCAAACAAGTCTAAAGAGGTTGATTCTACAGTGGCTTGACCTTGGCTTGGGTTAGGAAATACCTTGAGCTTACCTAAAGATGGCTTTGGCTCTAGAGCTGTAATGATGTTTACATTCACATTCAATGCCCTTTTTGGTCCAAAATTGCATTCATTTTGAGCTTCTACGGAAACTTCAAATTGTCCCTCTTGCTCCCAATTCACAGTGATGCTTGCCGAACCTTGGCCTGAAATGATTTTCCCTCCACCTGAAATACTCCATTTGTAATTCAATCCTGGTAATGCAGTCGTTTGGTAAGTAACTTGGCCAAGCGGTGTGATGGTCTCTCCGGCAATCGCAGCAGGTTGATCGGGTGCTTTATTGGCCTTGATGGATTTAAAGGTTGGCTCGGATTTTCCACAAGGACTTGAGGCAGTTACCTGGATTTTTTGGTCGCCTGAGGCAATCCAGCGGACTGAGATATTTGAAGTACCTTGACCTGATTGAATTTCACCTCCGGTGACTTCCCATGTATAGCTACTTCCCGCTTGTGCAGGAACAGAATAGGTGTGTGTTGAATTGATACAAACCGTTCCTTCTCCTGAAATAAGAGTCGAAATAGCAGGTATTGGGTTGACAAATACCTCCAAAGATGATGTTTCTCCGTTTCCGCAAAAATTGGATCTGCTCACCAATACAGCGTTTCTTCCAGGAATAGTCCATTCAACTTCTATGGTGGGTGATCCTTGTCCTGACAATATAATTCCACCGTCTACTCTCCACACGATATCAGAACTCAGCTCTGGCTGGCTGGAAATGCTGTAAGTGCTTGCACCTAGACAAGAAGTCGAATTGCCCGAAATTGGGCTGACTGAACCTGGCGGTGTACAGGAATAGCTCAGGATTGTACCGTCGTTACCTACTGCAAAGGCTGAATTGGGGTCCCCGTAGTTGACAGAATTTAGATCCCTAATGGTTCCACTGTTGATCTTAACCCAAGTTAACCCTCCGTCTTTTGTTTGGTATGTAATGCCACCTTCCCCCACTACAAAACCCAAAAAAAGATCCCAAAAATCCACTGAGGTCAAATTTACTTTTTCGGGAAATGGTAAAATTTCCCAAGTGACTGCTTTGTCTTTTGTCTTTAAGACTACGCCATTATTTCCCACTACAATGGCTGTTGTGGTATCTAGTTTGGCTAGAGCATTTAGATTTTCACTGGTAAGTTTGGGTTTCAATTCCCAATTGGTGCCGCCGGCAGTTCGAATGATTTGACCATTTTTTCCAATTGCAAAGCCGAACACGAAATCAAAGTATGTCAGGTCAGCCAAATCCTCTGTAATTCCTGTGTTAATGGTTTGATCCCAAGTAACGCCTGAGTCAAACGATCTTGAAACATACCCTTTCGTGCCAGAAACATATAAAACAGAGGTAGCAAATAAGTAGAATCCAGTGATTTTATTTGGTGAATTAGATGGTACGGGGACCCATGATGAACCGGAATTTGCTGTTCGGTACATTTTTCCTGATTCTGACGAAGCATATCCAAAAGAAGTATTCCAAAAATCGATCGTATGAATGTCTACTTTTTCAGGTAGAGGTCTGCTGATCAAAGAAGTTCCGCCGTTGGTGGTCACGTAGAATTCTCCGTTTTTACCGGAAATGAAACCTATTGTATTGCTCTTAAAATCCGTGGAAGAAAAGTCATTCCTAACTCCAGCCTGTCTTGTAGTCCAGCTTGTTCCTGCATTGGTGGAGGAAATGATAAATCCATTTTGACCAAAAGTAAACAGCGTATTGGAAGCAGGAATAAATCTGAGATCATTTAGATTTCTGGTATTACCTGCCCCCAAGTTAATTGTGCTGAAGGTTGTCCCTGAATTGGCTGATCTGATGAGAGTCGCCTGTTCACCAATTGCCACCAAGATTCTGTTGTCCACTGGGCTGGCGGCAACTTTTTTTAATTTGGTAGACACATTGCTGACTAGGGGGAGCCACGTCGTTCCGCCGTCCGCAGTTCTGAAAAAGGAGCCTTGATCTCCGACCGCATAGCCAATCAGAGTACTGGTAAAAACCAATCCATTTAAGTTTCTCACGGTAGGAAGCTGGATTTTTTCCCATGACACGCCCTTATTGGAAGACTTAAATACATTTCCACCCTCAGCTGCTATGAATCCCAGGTTTTCATTTACAAAAAAGATTTCCTGAAAATCAAGCGTCGTGTTGATGGTTATCAAGGACCAAGAACCGCCGGAATTCATGGAACTGAGAAGAGTTCCATCTTCACCTGAAGCAAACAGTTGGTTTTCTCCAATAGAAACTACACTCTTCAGATTTTTCTGGGTTCCTGAACTGATTTTTGTCCAGGTTTTTCCCCCGTCCGCACTTCTATAAATTGTACCCAATTCACCCACCGCGATCCCATTGGATTCGTTGGTAAAAGTGACGTCACTAAATCTAACCCCAAATTCTTGGCCCACTTCTGCCCAAGTGCTTCCCGCGTTTTCAGAGTAAATGATGAGATTTTCTCCTACCGCGACCACTTTTTGATTGGTAACCCAGTGATTTGCTTCAAGGTCTAGCCCCCAGCCTTGCATTCTTGTCCAAGTTTGACCATGAGAAAGGCTTATGACAATCAGGGAAAAAAGTAAAGCGGCTAGAAGTTTTTTCATCCTTTTGAAATAAGGCTAAATATAATTCCTATGAGATTTGAATTATTTAGGAAGTAAATTAAGAACAAGAATTGGGTAATTAACAGAACTTTGCTCTCTAAATTAGATTTGACTCCTTAGAACTATTCCCTTTAGCCATGAAAATCTTCGCTCCGGTCTTTGTTAGTATGGTTTTGATAGTTTCTTGCGGACCACAAGAGAGGGTTTCGAAAGAGACTTTTGAAGAGGTAAACCGGAACATGGAAATCAAACGTGTCACCGAAGCTGAAATCATTCAGGAAGCTATGATATGGGGAGATTCACTGACTCAAGAGGCTCAAAATCAATTAATATCAAATTTGCAAAAGGCAATTTCCGAACAGGGGATCCCAGGTGCTATTGAATTTTGTAATGTCAACGCCCTACCTATATTAACTGAATTAGGCAAAGTCTATTCGGTTCAGCTCAAAAGAGCCTCAAATCGAGCGAGGAATTCAGCAGATTTACCAACCGATGAAGAACGGCCTATTTTGGAAGCCTATGAGTATAATGCTGAAAATGGGATAAAAAGTGATCCGAACATTCAGAAATTTGAAAACGGTGAGGTACTTCTTTATACCAAACCCATCACGATTCCAAGCGGCATGTGCTTAAATTGCCATGGAGAACCTGAGAAAGAAATTTCCAAAGAAACTTTGGTGAAGCTTGACCAACTTTATCCAAGTGATCGGGCAAGAGGTCATAAAGTAGGTGACCTAAGGGGAATGTGGTCTGTACGGATACCAAAAAAGGAAGTGGTAAAAAGGTTGTAGGTAACCGTAAGTCTCGGTTTTTTGGATCGGTTTCTTAAATCGAAAGAAAATTGTCTTCCGTATGGGCGACTATAGCTTTGTACCTGAAAAGGGATTTTTTAAGATTTAGAAAAATCAATTTCAGATTCTTTTTAAATAGAAAATTTCAACCTTAGTAAATACTCCCGAATAATAATTATTCGGAATAATTAACTAGCAAAAGTTTGTTTCAAAAATTTAATTTTTTGTTGAATAAAAGAGGGTTGATTCTTAAACATTCTTTGTTTTACCTATAAATTTTACTTTCCATTTATATAAACGCTGTAAAACAGTCAGTTTTGGACAAAAAACAGTTGGGCTAAAATCTTGGTAAGATTCGAAATTGGGATTAGTTAAAATTAACCCAAACTGCCTATGAAGTTTAGTACCGCAGTCAGGCTATTTGCCCTGACTCTTTTTACGTACCTATTGTGTTTAGGTGCGGTGATGGCCCAGTCCCGACAGGTATCTGGTGTAGTGCTATCGGGGGAAGATAACTTCCCTCTCCCTGGTGTGTCCATTTTAGTAAAAGGCACAACCACGGGTACAGTTACCGATGTAGATGGTAACTTCAGAATTTCAGTTCCTTCAGATGCTGCTGTTCTGGTATTCTCCTTCATTGGATTTGTTTCCCAAGAAGTACCGGTGGGATCGCAAAGCAATCTTTCCATCACCTTAAAACCAGATACCAAGTCCCTTCAGGAGGTGATCGTGGTAGGTTATGGTGAGCAAAAGAAGGAAACAATTACGGGTTCGGTAGCCTCTGTAAAGGGGGGTGAGCTTGCCAAGTCCCCAGCAATGAACCTTTCCAACTCCATTGCAGGTCGTATGCCTGGTGTAGTTGCAGTAAACAGAAGCGGTGAACCAGGATACGATGGCTCAAGTATTCGAATCCGTGGCTCCAATACCTTAGGTAACAACGATGCCTTGATCGTAATCGATGGTATTCCTGCACGAGCGGGTGGTATTGACCGATTGAATCCAAATGACATCGAAAGTATCTCCGTATTGAAAGATGCATCCGCAGCCATCTACGGTTCACGAGCTGCCAACGGGGTTATCCTTGTCACCACCAAAAGAGGAAAAAGCGGTAAGCCAGAATTTACTTTCCAAGTCAATCAAGGTGCTGCTCAGCCTACGGTTATTCCTGACCTAGCAAATGCTGCCCAGTATGCAGAGATGTTAAATGATCTCGACATTTATGCACTTCCTGTAGGAGAGTGGGCTGCTGCAAATCAAGCTTACAAAACAGCAGGAACTTTCACAAGACCAAATGGTGTGGTTCGTAAGGCTCCTTATTTGCCTAATGAATTGGAGCTTTACAGAAACGGTTCAGATCCATGGAACTATCCTAACACCGATTGGTATAAGTCAACTTTGAAGACATGGTCTCCACAGACCAGAGTCAATGCACAGTTGGTTGGTGGTAATGACAATGTGAAATACATGACGTCAATTGGCTATCAGGATCAGGATGGTTACTACAAGCAGTCTGCAACAGGATTTAAGCAGTATGACATCCGTATGAACCTTGACGCAACTGTTAACAAGTACGTGAAAGTTGGTTTGGGTATTTTAGGTCGTGAAGAATCTCGATTCTTCCCCACAAGAGGTGCAGGTGCCATCTTCAGAATGCAAATGAGAGGTAAACCAAATCAGCCGGCTTTCTGGCCTAATGGTCTACCAGGACCTGATATCGAAAACGGTGAGAACCCGGTAGTAATCACGACAAATGCTACTGGCTATGACCGTGATACAAGAGATTACTTCCAGACCAACGGAACAATCGAAATCAAAGTACCAGGTATCGAAGGCCTAAAAATCACAGGTACAGGTGCTATTGATAAGACTATGCAGTTTAATAAGCGTTGGGAAACTCCATGGGTTCTTTATCAGAAAGGCTCAGGCTTTGAAGCGGATGGCGTGACTCCAAAGTTGGTAGCAACTGTGAGAGGTCCAGCCGATCCAAGATTGACAGAGGCTAATAGCAACACGCTGAATATCCTTTTGGGTACCGTGGCCTCTTATGACAAGGTGATCGACAATAAGCACACGATCAATGTTTTGGCTGGTTTTAACAAGGAAACTGTGTCAGGCAACAACTTCAATGCATTCAGAAGATACTTTATCTCCACAGCCATTGATCAAATGTTTGCCGGTGGTGACTTGGAGAAAAACAACGGCGGTGGTGCCTTTGAAAGAGCTCGTCTCAATTACTTCGGTCGTGCCTCTTACAACTACAAGGAGAAATATCTAGCGGAATTCCTTTGGAGATATGATGGTTCATACATCTTCCCAGAGGCTACTCGTTACGGCTTCTTCCCTGGCGTCATGTTGGGCTGGGTAGTCTCTGACGAAGGTTTCTGGAAAAATTCAATTGGAAAAACCATGGACTTCTTCAAAATCAGAGGTTCTTGGGGACAGTTGGGTAACGACCAGATCTTCTTCGGAGGTGCTCTTCAGGAATACCAATTCCTATCCACTTACGGCTTCAGCTCTTACATCGCTAACAATACGGAGGTAAAAACCCTATTGGAAAACAGAGTTCCAAATACTCGAATCACTTGGGAAGTGGCTAACAACTCCAACTTGGGTTTTGAGGGTCAATTCATGGATGGCAAAATTTTCTTCGAGTTTGACGTTTTCTACAACAAGCGTACAAATATCCTTTGGCAGAAAAATGCCTCTGTACCTCAAAGTACAGGTTTGATCCTTCCAGCCGAAAACATTGGTGAAGTAGAGAACAAAGGGTATGATTTCAGTGTAGGCTACAGAGGAAATGTAGGCGACTTTACGTATTCAGTAGGTGTTAATGGCGGTTATGCAAAGAACAAAATCCTCTTCTGGGACGAAGCTCCGGGAGCTCCGGAATGGCAGCGTTCTACTGGCAAGCCAATGAACACGTTCTTGGTCTATCAGTATGATGGTGTATTTGCTACCCAGGAAGAAATCAATTCCAATCCGTTGGACTACAAGTCAATCACTAACAACCTTCGTCCTGGTGACATGAAGTATAAGGATGTGAACGGTGATGGAAAAATTAATCCTGATGACCGAATCCGTATGGATGACAACGATATTCCAAGATTCCAAGGTGGGGTGACCTTAAATGCTTCTTTCAAAAACTTTGATCTGTCTGTCCTTTTCCAAGGTGCGGCAGGTGCAAGACAATATGTGAGTGCAGGTGAATCCGGTAACATTGGTAACTTCCTGTTGGACATCTATGAAAACAGATGGACGATCGACAATCCAAGCAGCGTTCATCCAAGGATTGCCAACAGAAATGATCAATATTTCTCCAGCGGTAACACCTATTGGTTTAGAAGCACCGATTATGTCCGTCTGAAGAACCTGGAGTTGGGTTACAATCTGCCTTCATTTATCGCCGAAAAAGCAGGTGTGAGAAACCTACGTGTCTATGTAAACGGACTCAATCTGTTTACTTGGGATAAATTGGGGGTTTATGACCCTGAGACAGCTAGCTCTACAGGGCAGTACTATCCTCAAGCTAGAATTATCAGCACTGGTCTAAATGTCACTTTCTAACCTAGACAATCATGAAAAGATTAAATAAGATCGTCGCTTTACTTCTTGCTACAAGCTTTGCGTTTACAGCTTGTAATGATGATTTCCTAAATACACGCCCACTGGGCCAAGTATCTGAAAATGCCGTTTGGGCGGATCCTGCTTTAGCGGAAGCTTTCGTAGTGGGTATTTACCAAGGTTTCGGCAATGGTGGTTTTGATGAGCAAATGCTTGCTTCCTTGACGGATGAAGCTATTTTCACTCACCCGGGTCGTGGTATAACTACCATTACTGAGGCTAGATCCAACTCAGCTGATATCGGATGGGTAAATGGTACATTAGCTTGGAACCAAATGTATTCTCGTATCCGTGCGGCTAACGTAGCTATCGCAAAAATGAGCGATACTAACTTTCCAAAGGGAGCCAATACAGATAGATTGATCGGAGAGGCTAAATTCCTAAGAGCGTACTATTCGCATCAGTTATTGAGATACTATGGTGGCTTCCCGATTATTGACAAGCCTTATACCCTAGATTCTGAGACTTTCAAAGCTCCAAGAAATACCTTTGAAGAATGCGTGAATTTTATCGTAAAGGATTTGGATGAAGCAGCCACACTCCTCACCGGTAAGTCTAGAATTAATGGAAGAGCTACTCAAATTGCATCTTTGGCCCTTAAGTCACGAGTATTGCTCTATGCTGCCAGTGACCTTCATGATGGACCGACTGCTAAAGCTAAGTCAGCAGATCTAGCTGGTTATGCCAAAATCGAGTACTTGGCGTATCCTTCTGGAAGCCGCGCAGAAAGATGGCAAAAAGCACAAGCCGCTGCTAAGGCAGTTTTGGATGCGACGACAGGTAACAAAATGGGTCTTTCTGCTCCTGTTTCCCATGCAGAAGGTATCCAGAATTACATCAACAACTCCATGGCTAGAAGCGGTGGCGAAGCTGAAATCATTTTGGGTAGATATTTCATCAACCTCAAAAATGAGAACGGTGGTCGTCAGGGCTTGTTCAATGGTCCTAACGGATACAATAACTGGGCGGGAAATACTCCTGTTCAGCTTTTGATCGATGACTACGAAATGATGGATGGTACCAAGTTTTCTTGGAGCAATCCTGACCAAGCTGCAGCACCTTACAAAAACCGTGATGCTAGATTCTATGCTTCAGTACTTTATGATGGTGCTCAGTGGAAGCCAAGATCTTCTGCTAACCAAGTAAGAGATCCACTAGGACAAATCCAGACAGGTACTTACGAAGTGACTAATGCAGCAGGTGCAAAAGTGACTCACTTCGGTTTGGATACTCGTAACAGCCCTATCGAAGACTGGAATGGTAGCTATACTGGTTATTACTTCCGTAAATTCGTGGATGCCAATCCAGCAATCGTAGACCAAAATACTTGGCAGCAAGTTCCTTGGCCAGTACTCAGATACACAGAAGCTGTACTTAATTACGTTGAAGCTAGTATCGAATTGGGTCAGGAAGAAGAAGCCAGAAAGTGGTTGAATCAAATCCGATTCCGAGTAGGCCAACCGGCTGTAACAGAAACCGGTGATGCTTTGAGACAGCGTTACAGAAATGAGCGAAGAATCGAGATGGCTTACGAAGAGCAGCGTTACCACGACGTTAGAAGATGGATGATTGCTCCTCAAGCCTTTAGCAGACAAGCAAACGGTATCAGTATCAGAGGCACACTCAAACCTGGTAAGACGCTTGGAGTTTACAAATACGATCCTGAAATTTTCGATTACGTCTACAAAGTTATCGATATGGATCCGGGTAAGGAAAACAGAAAGTGGTTGGACAAAATGTACTATTTGCCAATCCATCGTGATGAAATGAACCGAAATAGCGAGTTGGTTCAGAACCCTGGATTCTAAATTCCTGATTATCTTGTCTGGGCTATTCCATTTGGGATAGCCCAGACTTATTTCCTATGAAGCAGTTACGATTACCTCTTTTTTTACTCAGTTCGATTGCGCTATTTTTTTCCTGTAACCAATCAGTAGAAACAGATTCGACTTCTCAAGCAGCACCTTCCAATCCTTTGTTTAAGCTCCTTCCCTCGGAGCAGACAGGGATCAATTTTGTCAATCCACTTGAGGAAAATCTCAACCTCAACGTCCTCATGTATGAGTACCTATACAATGGTGGTGGTGTCGCAGTTGGCGACATAAATGGAGATGGGCTTGATGACCTTTATTTTTCTTCCAATGTGGGGCAAAATCAACTTTACCTCAACCAAGGAAACCTAAAATTCAAAGACATTACTTCCGAATCCGGTACAGAAGGTAGGCCGGGCCCATGGAAAACAGGTGTCGTCATGGTTGATATCAACGGGGATGGCTTGTTGGATATTTACCAGTGTCATTCAGGTGCGTTGATGCCTGAAAAGCGTAAAAATGAGCTTTTTGTCAATCAGGGAGTCAATGCCCAAGGCATCCCACAATTCAAAGAAATGGCTGAGGAATATGGGATAGCTTCGGAAAACACGTCCACTTCAGCTGCATTTTTTGACTATGACTTAGATGGAGATTTGGATTTATTTCTCCTCAATCACAACATCAAATCCATCCAAAATATGGATGTGAGGTTGACCAAAAATCTCCTGAAGGAAAAGCACGAAGCCGGTTCTCAGCTTTTTGAAAACCGAAATGGAAAGTTTACAGAAGTGACTGAAAAGGCTGGGATTTCCTCATCTAGTCTTTCCTATGGATTGGGAGTCAATGTCTCCGATATCAATCAGGACGGCTGGCCGGATATCTATATCGGCAACGATTACACCATGCCGGATTACCTGTATATCAATCAGAAAAACGGCACATTCAAAGATGAAATCCAGAATATGCTGGATCAGGTTTCCCATTTTTCCATGGGAAATGACATCGCGGATATCAATAATGACGGTCTCGTGGACATCTTTACGCTGGACATGCTGCCAGAGGATAATCAACGTCAAAAGCTTCTGCTTTCTCCGGATAATTTTGAAGCGTTTCAATTCAATGTCGATCGGGGATTTTATTACCAATACATGCGGAATATGCTCCATCTCAATGCGGGAGATGGCACCTTTCATGAGATTGGACAGCTTTCGGGTATTTCCAATACAGATTGGAGCTGGTCAGCACTCTTTACAGACTTGGACTTGGACGGATGGAAGGACCTTTTCATCACCAATGGCTACCTGAGGGATTACAACAATCAGGATTTTTTGAAATACATGGATAACTATGTGCAGACCAAAGGGGGACAACTCAGACGCGAGGATCTTTTGACTCTAGTCAAATCCATGACTTCTTCTAATCTAAAGAATTACACCTTCCGAAACCGTCAGGACCTCACGTTCGAGAATGTCTCCGACTCTTGGGGCCTTCCTCAACATGCAAACACCAATGGGGCTGCCTATGCCGATTTGGACAATGACGGAGACATGGATCTCATCCTCAACAATCTGAATGCTCCCGCAATAGTCTATGAAAACTTGTCCATTCAGCAGCAAAAGGGAAATTATTTGAAAATCAAACTCAAGGGAGAAGATCAGAATTCACTTGGACTTGGAGCAAAAGTTACCCTCTTTACGCCTCAGGGAATTCAATACCAAGAACTGAGTCCGTTTAGAGGATATCAATCATCCGTGGCGCCTTACTTGACTTTTGGAATGGGTACCCTGACTACTGTTGACTCCATCCAGGTTAGCTGGCCTGGAGGTAAGATCACCAAGTTGGCTAAAGTCGAGGCGAATCAAACCCTAGAACTAACTCAAAGTGAAGCCAAAAATGAAAAAGTCAACAATCTCTCGCCTGAGAAGGGATTGTTTGCTTCTGTTTCAAAAGTGCCTCTTTCCAAAGGCCAAGAAGTGAATGATTTCAAAAGGCAGCCCTTGATGAGCTTTGGGATCTCAGGAAATGGCAAGGCCATGGTTCTAGAGGATTTCAATGGCGATGGAGAGACAGATATGTTTGTGGGTGGAGATGCCGGTTTGAGTGGGAAAATGATTTTTGGCTTGGGAAATGGAAAGCTTGGCAGGGTAGATTCGACTGGTTTCATGGGAGAAAGAGCTTCCGAGGATGTGGTTGCCATCGCTTTTGATGCCAATGGGGATGGATTCAAAGACTTATATGTAGCAAGTGGGGGAGTTTACCAATTTAGCCTTGGTGATGATGCATTAAGCGACCGACTATACCTCAATGACGGGAAAGGTAAATTCAGTAAATCGCCTGATGCGCTTCCTAAAGAAAATTTCCCCACAGGTGCGGCTTTAGCCGAAGATCTGAATGGTGATGGAATTCTGGATTTGCTTGTGGGAGCTCGGGTCAATCCCGGTCAATACCCGACATCGCCTGGAGCTCGGATTTGGATTGGGGATGGAAAAGGGAAATTCACCGACCAAACGCAGTCTGTTGCACCGACCTTGGCTAAGCTGGGAATGATCACCGGTGCGGCTATGGCAGATTTCAATTCGGATGGGGTGAATGAATTGGTATTCGTCGGGGATGCCATGCCGATAACTGTATTTTCCAAAAAGAATAAAACTTGGGAAAATTCCACGTCCGACTTTTTCGCTTTGCCACAGGTGGGACTTTGGTCTGATCTGCTCCTGGGTGATTGGGATCAGGATGGCAAGCTGGAACTTTTGGTAGGTAATCATGGGAAAAACTCCCAACTTTTTGCCAGCGACACCCAGCCGATGGAATTACTCTACAAAGATTTTGATGCCAATGGCTCCACAGATGCCATTTTGGGATATTACATCAAAGGAGAAAAATACCCTTCTCCAAGTAGAGATGAGATTTTGGGTCAGGTGAATTTTCTCAAGAAAAGATACCTCGACTTCAAGAGTTTTTCCGAAGTGAAAATGGATAATCTGTTAACGGTTGAGGAACGAAAGGATGCTTCCTCCATTTTCATCAATCGATTGGAAACCTCCTATTTTGTCCTGAATGCGGATGGTAAATTCATTTCAAAGCCGCTTCCCATTCAAGCACAGTTTGCCCCTGTGTTTGCTGCGGAGAAAGGCGACTTCAATGCAGATGGTCACCTGGATATGATCCTGGGAGGTAATTTGCTCGATGCCAAATTGAAATTTGGCAGGTATACAGCTAACCATCTTCAAGTGTTTTTGGGAGATGGAAAAGGAAATTTCACTCCGATTACAGCACAGCAATCAGGAGTCTCACTTCGTGGCGAGGTTCGAGCCATTGAATTTTCTCAGGGTTTTCTTTTGGTAAAGCAAAACGGGCAGGCGGTTCATCTATTTCGCAACCTTTCATCAAAAGACTAATTTAAAAAAAACAGAAAAGGCTTATTTTCAATCATTCATGCCCCCCAGCAACCTATGAAAAAATTATTCATTGCCTCAGGCTTGATCTTGATGAGCTTCCAGCTCAACGAGTCGGCTGTTTTTGAGGCCTATACCCAGAAAATTCCCGGAACTCCAGTGTTCTTTGACATGACTCCGATTCCTGCAGGGACTTTTAAGATGGGCTCCAGTGATCCCCAATTTCCAGATCAAAATCCTGCCCACGAAGTCAAAGTGGATGCCTTTTGGATGGGAACACATGAGGTAACATGGGATGCATTTGAGCTGTTTTTGGATAAGCATTACGAGCAGACCATGACAGAGGGTGGAGTAGAGGAACGAGTGGATGGGTTGACACGCCCGAGTTTGCCCTACCTCGACATGACCTTTGGGATGGGTAAAGAAGGTAAGCCTGCCGTGGGAATGACCCAATATGGGGCGATTCAGTATTGCTATTGGTTGTATTTGAAAACAGGAATTTTCTACCGATTGCCGACGGAAGCTGAATGGGAACATGCTGCTCGGGCTGGATCTACGGATCGCTTTTTCTTCGGAAAAGAAGAATCCAAACTCGTCGAATATGCTTGGACAGCTACAAATAGTGGCGGAGCAACTCATGAGGTAGGTAAAAAGAAGCCGAATCCTTGGGGGCTTTATGATATCTATGGCAATGTGCAGGAATGGACGATCGATTTGTATGAAAAGGATTTCTACAGCAGGTCAGGCAAGGACAATCCTTATAATCCTGCTGGTAAACTTTATCCTCATGTTGTAAGAGGCGGTAGTTTCAAAACTTCTGATTCAGAGATCGGATCAGCTTTCCGGGGAGTTTCTGACCCCTCTTGGAAGCGGATTGACCCACAGATTCCTAAGAGTCAGTGGTGGTTTCCTGAGGCGCCATTTATCGGCCTTCGTCTGGTAAGACCACTGAATCCCCCCTCTCCTGAGCAGATTATGGCTTATTACACTCAGGAACCTATTGCAGATTATTAAAAACCAAAATAACCATACTATGAACAATCAAAATTCACGCAGAGACTTTCTCAAGACCTCTGCATTGGTGACCGGTGGCATGCTGGCACCTTCATTTTTGGTTCCGGGAGCTCATGCGGCACCGGACAATCAGATCAAACTAGCGGTCATTGGCTGCGGTGGTCGAGGTACAGGAGCAGTGTTCCAAGCCTTTGAGACAGGCCATCCGATCAAGTTAGTCGCGATGGCAGATGCATTTCAGGATAGACTCGACTCCAGTTACAAAGCCATTTTTGACAAGTATGGAAAAGACAAAGTTGATGTTCCTGTGGAAAAACGCTTTGTAGGGTTTGACGGATACAAGAAAGCAATGGCTGAGGCAGATGTAGTTATCTTGGCAGCACCTCCGGGTTTCCGTCCTTCCCATTTTGAAGAAGCGGTCAATCAAGGCAAGCAGATTTTCGCAGAAAAGCCCATGGCTACAGATGCCGCCGGTATTCGAAAAGTGTTGGCCGCTGCCGAGGTAGCCAAAGCTAAAAAACTAAACGTCGTAGTCGGCCTACAGCGACACTATCAGCATAACTACCGAGAAGTTATGAAGCGAATTCACGATGGAGCTTTAGGAGATATCGTGGGTGGTCAGGTGTACTGGAATGACGGGGGTGTTTGGGTGCGCGAGCGAAAGCCCGGACAGACCGAGATGGAGTACCAAATGAGAAACTGGTATTACTTCAACTGGCTGTGTGGAGACCATATCGTGGAGCAGCACGTCCATAATATTGACATTGCCAACTGGGCCAAAAATGGCTACCCGGTAAAAGCAGAAGGGACAGGTGGACGTCAGATCCGTACAGGAAAAGACCATGGGGAGATTTTTGATCACCATGTGTTGACACTGACTTACGCCGATGGATCCGTGATTCACTCCGAGTGCCGTCACTTCCCTGGTGCAGCCAACCGTGTGGATGAGACTTTCCAAGGAACAAAAGGAAAGGTATTCCTAAGCGCAGGAAATCACGGAGTGATGACTGACTGGAAAGGAAATGCTATCTACACGCACAATCGAGATAACAATCCAAACCCCTATCAAGTCGAGCATGACGAGCTTTGGGCCGCTATCGTCAAAGGTGAATACAAATTTGCAGATGCTGAAAATGCAGCTAAGTCCACGCTAACCGCGATCATGGGACGTTATGCTACGTATTCCGGTAAGGTTGTCACTTGGGATGAAGCACTCAACGGGACTGTAGATTTGTTCCCTGAAAAACTCGCTTGGGATGCTATGCCAAAGCTACTCCCAAATGCTGACGGCTTCTATCCACATGCAGTTCCTGGTAAAACCAAAGTAATCTAATCCATGGAGAGAAGAGGTTTTATCAAAAGAATTGGTCTTGGAGGCGCTCTGGTGAGCGCGACAGGAGCGATGAGTTTGCCGGCATTTTCCAAGGAAAACGCCCCTGCGCCAACTTTCAAAATGGACTTTGCGCCTCATTTTGGAATGTTTAAAAATCATGCTCCGGGTGGATTGGTCGATGAGCTGAAATATATGGCGGATCAGGGTTTCCGGTCTCTGGAAGACAATGGTATGCTGAAGCGTTCTGTTGCAGATCAGGAATTGATTGGAAAGACGCTGAACGATCTCGGAATGCGAATGGGAGTCTTTGTGATCGATGGAGGAGACAACTGGAAAGTATCGCTGACCACTGGAAAACAAGAATTTCTGGATGTATTTCTCAAAACCTGTCGAGAATCCGTGGAAGTTGCCAAGCGTGTGGGAGCAAAATGGATGACCGTGGTTCCGGGATACTTTGAGCGCAATCTCCCAATGGGAGTGCAGACGGGAAATGTAATCGAAGCATTAAAGCGTGGAGCAGAGATATTTGAGCCCCATGGTTTGACCATGGTACTTGAGCCGCTTAGTGACAATCCGGATCTTTTCCTCCGTCATGCAGATCAGACGTACATGATCTGCAAAGCTGTAGGCAGCCCTTCCTGCAAGATTCTCTATGACATTTACCACATGCAGCGAAATGAAGGTAATCTGATCGCAACCATGGAGAAAACTTGGAGTGAAATTGCCTACATCCAAATTGGTGATAATCCCGGCAGAAAAGAACCCGGAACAGGCGAGATCAATTATTCCAATGTCTTCAAATACATCCACAACAAAGGATTTACCGGAGTGATGGGGATGGAGCATGGCAATGCGTTGCCGGGCAAGGAAGGCGAACTGGCATTGATCCAAGCCTACCGTAAAGTGGATATCGTATGATCAAATGGATTTTCTTGATTGGTTTTTGGGCTGGTATCAATTCAGCCTCTGCTCAAAACTATTCCTGGCAAGAAATTCAAACACCGGTGAAAGCCTCCTTAAGGGGGCTTTCACCCGTTTCAGACCTAGTGGTTTGGGCCAGTGGATCGGGTGGAACTTGGTTGAGAACTCTTGATGGTGGAAATACTTGGGATCATGGGGTGATTGCTGGATTGGATACCGTGGATTTTAGATCCATTCATGCATTTGATGGCAACACCGCCGTGGCCGCTTCGGCTGGGCAGCCGGCGGTGATTTATCGGACTGAGGATGGGGGTCGATCTTGGGTCAAAGTGCATGAGGAAGGGAAAGAGGCATTTTTTGATGCCATCGCGTTTAGTGATAAGAGAAAAGGCTACGCGCTTGGAGATCCGGTAGGAGGCAATTGGATGATTCTTGAAACTGTGGATGGAGGGAAGTCCTGGCAATCCTTGACCAACTTACCTAAATCCGAAGCAGGTGAGGCTGCATTTGCGGCGAGTTCATCTTCCATGATTGCAAAAAAGGATCAACTGATGTTTGCGACTGGGGGCAGTATTTCCAATTTGCATTTCTATTCTTTTTCCAAGGCTCAATGGACCAAGGAACCTATTTCACAGATCGCTCAAGGAGAGTCTTCTCAGGGTGTTTTTGCCATAACGGAGCAAGGTGAACATCTCATATTGGTAGGGGGAGATTACCTTAAACCAAAAGTCGTCCAAGGAAATTTAGTCCTTCGATCACATGGTGTTTTTTCCATTCCTTCACAGTCTACCAGTGGTTACCGCTCTGGAATCGCATCTTTAAGAAAGCCTAACCTGCTAGTGGCAGTAGGACCGGATGGTTGGGATTATTCTTTAGAAGAAGGAATAAGGTGGGTTAATTTTTCTAATGTGGGTTTCCATGCGGTTAAGTCAAGTCCTGACAAAAAACACCTTTGGGCATCCGGTTCGCAAGGAAGGATAGGCAAATTCATCAAGTGAATACTTCCTCTTTTCGAGTGGTTTTTTAAGTGAGTTGGTTAAAAAATTGAAATCATTCGGGCAAAACTTCTTTTAAAAAAGGCCTGCAGTCGTATATTTAAGGATATAACCTGCTCTTTAACCTTTAAACTAACTCAAGTCGCTATGTTTGAAATCGTTCCTTCAATTTGGGTGATCAACGGGAAATGTGTTCGGCTCAAGCGTGGAGATTTTGCAACAGAAGAAGTCATTTCTTCCAATCCATTGGAAATAGCTCAAGCATTTGAGGGAATTGGGATCCAGAGACTTCATTTGGTAGACCTTGATGGTGCACGCAGAGGTGAGCCAAAAAATTATCATATCCTGGAGGCAATCGCTGGCTATACTGACTTAAAGTTGGACTTTACAGGTGGCATCTCCACAGACGGTGATGTAATCAAATGTTTTGAATTTGGGGCCAAAACAGTCACAGTGGCTTCCGCAGCCGCCAATTTCCCTGAGCGATTCGCTCAGTTTATTTTGTCTTACGGACGAGAAAAAATCAACCTAGCAGCAGACACCAATCCCTCCGATCACAAGATCAAAATCCGTGGCTGGTTGAAAAAAACTGAAATTGACTTATTTGATCATATCGAATTTTTCTACGATAGAGGTTTGAAATACCTCAAATGCTCGGATGTGACACGGGATGGGGTGATGGAAGGCCCTAATTTTGAATTGTACAAGGAAGTGCTTGAAAGATTTCCCAATATCCATGTTGCTGCCTCAGGAGGAGTGCGTGGTATAGATGATTTCCGAAAGCTCCGCGATATGGGTTTACATGCAGTGGTTTTTGGCAGGGCGTTTTATGAGGGCAAAATCAGCCTGAATGACCTTGAAAAATTCATTGCAAATGGATAAAAACAGAAAGGAGGCCTAAAGCCTCCTTTCTGTTTTTATGGTTAGGTTGTTTTGGGGTTAATCTTCTTTGAATTTGTCTACGATGTAGAGAAAAATATTGAAAGAAAGAGTCGAGGGAGAATCATTTTTCTTGGATTCCTTTTCCTGAAAGATTCCACCCGCCGGAAGATCTCTTTTTGGCCCAATAACACTAGTTGACGAAGGTTTTTGGGTTGATTTAAACAGAGGGAAAACTGGTGAAGTGACGTCTTGGTTAGTAGTATTTTCTTCCACCAATGGTTTTTCGATCGCCCTTGGACTATTCTCTTCCTGTGCTTTTACTTCTGAAGAGAAAAGCACAAATCCCCCTATAGCTGCGCACAGCACGGTGACTTGGTTCAATGGAAATCTTGAAAATTTCAACATGACTTGTTGGAAGTTGAGTTAATTTAACCTCGGTTTTCACAAAATGTTCCTAAAAATAGGAAAAAAACTGGCTATGCAAACGATTGACCTAGAAGATTTCAACAAAATTGAACTACGAATTGGTACCATTCAGAGGGCTGAACTTTTTGAAAAAGCAAAGAAGCCGGCCTATAAAATTTGGGTGGATCTTGGCCCTGATTTGGGGGTCAAAAAATCTTCTGCCCAAGTGACTGTCCATTATTCGCTCTCCGATCTTCCGGGCAAGCAAGTACTTTGCGTATGTAATCTTCAGCCGAGGCAAATCGCCGATTTTATGTCAGAAGTATTGATTACGGGTTTTTCAAGCAGTGAAGGAGGGATTTTTTTGGCCACTTCGGATCTGCCTGCTCCCAATGGTGCCAGGCTTCACTAAGGGAGGCAAACAAAAAGGCCATTTTCGGATAATTTGACTTGAAAAACAGGCAATTCTCCGCAAAATCCTGAACGGACCTGACCACTTTTCAAATCGAACCTATACTGATGCAAAGGACAGATGATTTCACCTGCCCCATTGATATTGGCCTGGAGAAGATCCGCTCCTCTGTGGGGACATTGAGAGTCAAATGCAAAAAACTCATCTCCTATTCTCAATATGCCTATCGATTTTTTGCCAAGAATTACTTTTTTGATTCTCCTGTCGGGGACCATTTGGTATACTTCCTGCATGTTCGTTCCTAGCTGATATTCTTTCATGGGAGGATTCCACTTATTGAATCAAAATGCCAACAAAATACCCAAGGGTTGGTTTTTTGTCGAATGTTTCTCAATTTCAGCTATTCCCATCAATTTAACCTCAATATCATGAAGAAATACCTTTTGTTATCCTTACTGCTGATAGCTTCGTTGGCAAAGGGGCAAAGTTTGGAAGGAGCATGGAAAATGATCAGTCAAAATGGTAAAGCAGTAACTGAACAGGAATATATCAAAATCTACCAGGATGATTATTTTGCTTTTGGGATCAAAAATGTAGCTGATAATGCATTTATCGGAGCAGGTGGTGGTCCCTATAAATTTGAAGCAGGAAAATGCACCGAAACATTGGATTTTTTTACACTTGATCCTCTGCAAGTAGGTACTTCCACCCCGTTTAAAGTAGAGTTAAAAGGAAATAAGCTTACGCTCTCTGCTGATACTAATCGAGGAATGCTGGTAGAAACTTGGGAGAAAATATCTGAAACTAAGGATGAGCTTTCAGGAAATTGGGTAATTACTGGCCGAAAGCGTGATGATCAGATTTCCAGATCCACTCCCGGTGCCAGGAGAACCATCAAAATCCTAAGCGGTGGAAGATTCCAATGGGTAGCTTTCAATTCCGAAACCAAAGAATTTTCAGGAACTGGAGGGGGTACCTATTCAGCAAAAAATGGAAAGTACCTAGAAACCATCACCTTTTTCTCAAGAGATAATTCCAGGGTTGGGGCAAGCTTGGGATTTGATTTTAAAGTGATTGAAGGAGAATGGCACCACAGTGGATTGAGTTCCCAAGGTCAGCCGATCTATGAAATTTGGACTCCTTATTCAATAGGTTACAAGCCTGCTAAATGATCTTATACATAGGTTAAAATCAAAAAAGGAGTCAAATCGACTCCTTTTTTGATTTAGGCTTCTACAGCATAAAGTTCCTTAAGCTTGGTTACCGTGTAATCCACCTCGTCCAATGTATTGAATCGGCTGAAGGAAAACCGGACAGAATCCCGCTCTGGATTATGATTTAAAGCTCTGAGTACATGCGAACCTACAGTAGCTCCGGAGCTACAGGCTGATCCTCCTGAAGCAGAAATACCCTCCAAGTCGAGATTGAAAAGCAACATTCCTCTATTGGATTCCGAAGGAGGAAGGCTCACATTTAGCACCGTATAAAGGCTTTTGCTTAACTCTTGAGAACGTCCATTAAACGCTACTCCCGGAAATTCGGCCACTAGCTTTTCGATGAAATGCTTTTTGATTTTCTCAACATGTGCCCGATGTCCCGACATATCTTCGTAGGCGAGTTCAAGCGCTTTTGCGATTCCGATAATGCCGATTACATTTTCTGTACCTCCGCGCATATTGCGCTCCTGGGCACCGCCATGAATGAAGGGATGGATTTTTTTCTCTTTTCTTACAAAAAGAAATCCTGATCCCTTTGGTCCATGAAACTTATGACCTCCAGCTACTAAGGCATCTACAGGTAGGGTTTTTAGGTCATGGATGTAGTGGCCCATCGTTTGAACGGTATCGGAATGAAAAAAAGCGCCATATTCTTTGGCCATTCCACCAATTCGCTCAAGGTCATTTAGATTTCCTATTTCATTGTTGGCATGCATTAAAGAGACCAAGCTGCCTGGATTGGCTTTTAATAAGGATTCTAACTGATCCAGATCTACATCACCCTGTGCATTTACATCCAAGAGGCTAAGTTTTACTGTCCCTTTTTTTGCCAAAACTTCCAGGGTATGAAGGACGGCGTGATGTTCGATAGGGGATGAAATAGCATGTGTAATTCCGTGAGTCTCTACTCCGCAGACCAAAGCGGTATTGTCCGCTTCCGTTCCTCCTGAAGTGAAAAAAATCTCAGAAGGACTGGCATTGAGCAATTCTGCCACTTTTTTTCGTGATTTCTCGATGGCTGTCCGCACTTCACGCCCATGGCTGTGGACAGATGATGGATTGCCAAAATGAGACTTCATAAAAGGCAGCATGGCCTCGATCACTCGATCGTCCATAGCAGTGGTGGCGGCATTGTCAAAGTAAACTTTAATCATATTTGGGCTGGGCGGGGTCGGTTCAACGTCAGATCAAAGAAGCACTGACGACTTCTTTGATGTCTTGGATGATTTTCTTTGCCAAATGCTCCGCCGTAGCTTCTGAATCTGACTCAGAATAAATTCGAATAATGGGTTCGGTGTTTGATTTTCTCAAGTGAACCCATTCTTTTTCAAACTCTATTTTCACTCCGTCGATGTCATTGATCGGGTGCTTTTTATACTTGTTTTTAATCTCCAGTAGGATTTTGTCCACATCGATTTCCGGTGTGAGTTCGATCTTGTTTTTGGAAATATAGTAATTTGGATAAGTAGCTCTGAGCATGGATATGGACTTGCCAAACTTAGCCAAATGGGTCAAAAACAAACCTATTCCCACTAAAGCATCGCGACCATAATGAGAAGCAGGATAGATAATTCCTCCATTTCCTTCTCCTCCGATGACAGCTTCTGTAGCTTTCATTTGATTGACTACATTGACTTCACCTACTGCAGCCGCATTATATTTTCCACCTCTCTTTTCGGTCACATCCCGCAACGCTCGGGTGGAGGAAAGATTGGAAACGGTGTTGCCCGGAGTTTTAGACAGGACATAATCTGCAACAGCCACCAAGGTGTATTCCTCACCAAACATGGATCCGTCTTCATTGACAAAGGCCAATCGGTCCACATCTGGATCCACTACGATGCCAAGGTCAAAATTCCCTTTTTCCAGCTTTTTCGAAATATCTCTGAGATTTTCAGGGAGGGGTTCGGGGTTGTGTGGAAAATGGCCATCCGGGGTGCAATACATTTCTTCGATGGTCTCTACGCCCAAAGCTCGCAGTAACTTAGGAATCACGATACCTCCTGTGGAATTGACCGCATCCACCACTACTTTGAAGTTTCTCGCTTTGATGGCTTCTGCATCGACCAACTCCAAGTCCAGTACATGCTGGATGTGTCGGTCCATGTAATCTTCGATCAAGGTGTATTTCCCTAGCTTTTTCACTTCCGCAAAAGTGAAATCTTCCCTTTCTGCTTTTTCTAAAATGGCTTTTCCTTCCTCATCAGAAATAAATTCTCCGACAGAATTCAGAAGTTTGAGTGCATTCCATTGGATGGGGTTATGGCTTGCGGTGAGGATAATGCCGCCTCCTGCTTGTTCTCTCGGCACGGCAAATTCTACAGTTGGAGTAGTGCTGAGTCCCAAGTCAATGACATGAATTCCCAACCCTTGTAGCGTGGCGGACACCAATCTGGAAATCATGTCTCCTGATAACCTTGCATCTCTGCCGATGACTACTTTGGGATTTCCCGTCTTTTCAAGAACCCAAGCCCCGTAGGCTGAAGCAAATTTTACAACATCGATAGGAGTCAATCCATCGCCGGCTTTTCCTCCGATGGTTCCCCTGATTCCGGAAATTGATTTGATTAATGACACTTAAAGTTGGTTTTAAGAAGAATTAAAGAAAAAATGAAAGCAAAAGTAAGAAGGATCCTTATTTGAATTTGGCCATCACTTTATCCACTTCGCTTTCGGGTTTTCCGCAGTTACTGCTTGAATCTACTGTTTTCCCACAATAACTGCAGGTGACTCCTTCTTGATTAAGAAATGGACTTTGTGAGGCACAAGTGCCCTTGAATTCACCGTTTTTGAGGAAAATTAGCCTAACGGACATCAAGACAAAGAACAATGCTACGAAG
Organism: Algoriphagus aquatilis; assembly: GCF_042657405.1. NCBI lineage: Bacteria > Pseudomonadati > Bacteroidota > Cytophagia > Cytophagales > Cyclobacteriaceae > Algoriphagus > Algoriphagus aquatilis. The sequence goes on along the minus strand of NZ_JBHSKS010000012.1, from coordinate 31,227 downwards.
CCGAGTGTGATCAATACAGTTGCCATAACGGATAAATTTGCGCAAATTTAAAGCTTTCCTCCGAAAACGCTTACTATTCCAGCTTAGTTTCCCAAGACATGTCAAATTTGAGTTCCAGGGCCGAGCAATTAGCCGCTTTTGATCGACTTTTAACCATCATGGACGAGCTTCGGGCGCAGTGTCCTTGGGATAAAAAGCAAACCACTGAGAGCCTCAGGCATTTAACTATTGAAGAAACGTTTGAACTCTCAGATGCCATCTTGGAAGGGAATCCTGAGGAAATCAAAAAGGAACTCGGAGACATTCTCCTACACATTGTCTTCTATGCTAAGATCGGTTCGGAAGAAGGCAATTTTGATATGGCCTCTTTGATCCATTCACTATGTGAAAAGTTGATCAGGAGACATCCTCACATCTATGGGGACACCATCGCCCAAGATGAGGAGACTGTGAAGCAAAATTGGGAAAAAATCAAGCTCCAGGAAAAAGGAAATGTCTCCGTACTTGGGGGAGTTCCAAAGTCTCTCCCCGCCGTAATCAAGGCCATGCGGATTCAGGAAAAAGCCCGAGGAGTGGGATTTGATTGGGAAGAAAAGCATCAGGTCTGGGAAAAAGTGGAGGAAGAAATGCAGGAATTCAAAGAAGAATTCAATGCTGCAGAAGACAAGGAAATCGACAAGGAAAAGGCCACAGGAGAGTTTGGAGATTTACTGTTCTCCTTGATCAACTACGCCCGATTTATTGAGATCAATCCCGAAGAAGCCTTGGAGCGTACGAATCTGAAGTTTATCAAGCGATTTCAATACCTGGAAAATGCTGCACGCCAAGCAGGCAAAAATCTGAGTGAGATGACCCTTGCGGAAATGGATGTGTACTGGAATGAAGCAAAGAAGAAGTAGGCAGTAAGTAGTGTTCAGTCACAGTGATCCGACTAGGAAAGTTGAAACTTTGGATCTCAGATCTCAGATTTCGGACTGCTAACCAAGTAACTCAATAAACTAATTACCCATTAACTCAATTACCCATTATGTCCAAACAACTCATTTTCACTGCTGAAGCCCCTGCGCCCATTGGTCCTTATTCTCAAGCTGTGTTGGCTGGAAATACACTTTATGTATCTGGTCAGATTGCTTTAGACCCAGAGACTGGGGAGCTGATCAATGAAAACATCACCGAAGAAACTCACGCGGTCATGAAAAACATGGAGGCAATCTTGCGTGCAGCCGGATTTGGCTTTTCTGATGTGGCCAAATGCACCATTTTCATCCGGGACATGGGGCAGTTTGCCACGATCAATGAAGCGTATGGACAATACTTCAAATCAAACCCTCCGGCCCGTGAAACAGTTGAGGTAAGCAAGCTTCCAAAAAATGTGAATGTAGAGATCTCCTGCATCGCAGTAAAATAAACACATTTGAATCTGATCCCCTACCATACCGAAACCTTGGTGAGCCCTCTTTCCAAAGAAGAGGTCTTGGGTCATTTGATGCGGGTGACTCGGGAAGTGAATTTCCTGGACTCCCGTACCTATCAAAATGATCAAATCAAATTTAACGGCATGGTAGGGCGTGAGGGATTTCGGATTTCCCGATCCATCAAAAAAGGAGATACTTTTCTTCCTTTGCTTATTGGAAAGCTGGAAGACACACCTAGAGGAAGTATTATTTTTCTAGAATTCCGACTATTCCCTTCTGCGGTGTTTTTTTTGGCATTTTGGAGTATTGTTTTGATGGCCTTTTCTGCCTTTTACCTTTTTTTCTTACCCAATCTCAGCTATAGCTTGATTTGTTTTTTGTTGGCTATCGGGAATTATGCCTTGGGATTGATGTTTTTCAATCGTCAATACAAAATCTCCAGAGAAGTCTTTCATCGATTGATCAATTTTCAACTGAAGGACAAGGATTAAAAGGCTATTGCTTAGGCAGAAAAAAACACAGCCCTTAACTTTGCGACCGAAAAATTAAACTCCTATTCCCAAATACCATGTCAATCCGAATCGAAAAAGACACGATGGGCCCTGTTGAGGTGCCTGCAGACAAATACTGGGGCGCCCAAACCCAACGCTCTATCAATAACTTCAAAATCGGCGGAGAGAAAAACCGCATGCCGATCGAGATCATTAAGGCTTTCGCTATTTTGAAAAAAGCTGCTGCATTGACCAATGCGGAATTGGGCGTTTTGGCTCAGGACAAGGCTGAAATCATCGGGAAAGTATGTGATGAGATTCTAGCAGGTCAGCACGATGATCAGTTTCCATTGGTGATTTGGCAAACGGGTTCTGGGACTCAGTCCAACATGAACGCCAATGAGGTGATCGCCTACCGCGCGCATGTACTTTTGGGAGGATCTTTGGAAGATGCCAAAAAGAAAATCCACCCCAATGATGACGTCAACAAGTCTCAGTCCTCGAATGATACCTATCCAACTGCTATGCACGTAGCTGCTTACCAAATGGTGGTGGAGACAACCATTCCGGGTGTTCAAAAATTGAGAGATACGCTCGCTGAAAAGGCAGAAGCATTCAAAAATGTGGTGAAAATCGGACGTACCCACTTCATGGATGCGACTCCGCTTACCTTGGGTCAGGAGTTTAGCGGCTATGTGGCTCAGCTAGACCATGGCTTGAGAGCTCTAAAAAATACCTTAGCTCACCTTTCCGAACTTGCCTTGGGCGGTACAGCAGTAGGTACAGGGCTAAATACTCCTCAAGGGTATTCTGAACTGGTGGCTCAAAAGATCGCCCAACTTTCCGGTCATCCTTTTGTCACTGCTCCAAACAAATTCGAAGCCTTAGCAGCACACGACGGAATGGTTGAGGCGCACGGTGCTTTGAAGCAATTGGCTGTTTCTTTGATGAAAATCGCCAACGATATCCGAATGCTTTCCTCAGGACCGCGTTCTGGTATCGGTGAAATCCTGATTCCTGAAAACGAACCGGGATCCTCCATCATGCCCGGAAAGGTAAATCCAACCCAAGTTGAAGCGATGACCATGGTCGCTGCTCAAGTGATGGGCAATGATGTGGCCATCACCATCGGTGGTTCCAATGGTCACTTTGAACTGAACGTGTTCAAGCCACTGATCGCAGCCAACTTCTTACAGTCTGCCCGATTGATCGGTGATGCCTGTGTGTCTTTCAATGACAACTGTGCCATCGGTATCGAGCCAAACACGCCGATGATTCAGCGTCACCTAGAAAATTCCCTGATGCTCGTGACGGCTCTGAATCCCTACATCGGCTATGAAAATGCCGCTGCTATCGCCAAGAAAGCGCATAAAGAAGGAACCAGCCTGAGAGAAGCTGCCATTGCTTTGGGTCTATTAACCTCTGAGCAGTTTGACGAGTGGGTGAGACCGGAAGATATGATCGGAAGCTTGAAATAAATCTTTTGGAATCTTGATAAAAGAGAAAAGCTGGCCATTTTGGTCAGCTTTTTTTTTGAGGCGATCTAGTTGGATTACTTTTTAGGGATCCAGACCATCATTTCATTTTGGCCGCGATTGGCCCAGGTGTAGTAAGGAATGGCGGTAACAGTTTTGGGAGATTGTCCATCCCAAGCTTGGAATTGGATGGCTTGGACTTTTTCATCCAAAATCTGATACTCCTTCGTCGTGAAATTTGGACTGGAACTGAGCGCAAGCTGAAGGACTTTTCCCTGATTATCTGCCCCTTCTACGCAGTATACCAATGGCCCACGTTGAATGGCGATTCTATCTGTATTGGCCAGTACTTCAGGTCGGGACTGAAGTTGGCGGATTTCCAGCGGCAACTCATAGGTGATTCGATCTCCTTTTTTCCACTCCCTCTCCAACACAGCGTAGCCGTTTTCCTGTCGGAAAGTGGCTTTTTCTCCATTGACCAGCAGGGTAAAGTTGGTCTTTTCCTCTTGGAGGAAGCTGTAGAGTTTTCCCGGAACAGGGTTTTCTTGAATCCAGCCCGGGATTCTCAGACTCACTGAAAAGCGTTGGGTCGTGGTCGGATTGACTTCTAGTTCCACTTTTCCTTCCCAAGGGAAATTGGTTTTCATTTCTACCCCCACTTTTTCACCCGAAAGATCAAACTCGGTCTGATTGGCAATGAAAAGATTGACCCAAATTCCGTTCTCATTTTTTGCATAAATATAGTCTCCGACAGAGGCCACCAGTCTGGCAATATTGGAAGGACAGCAGGCAGTGCCAAACCATTCCTTTCTGAAATGCTGCCCGCTGGAGGCTAGAGGATTTCCGTAGAAAAATCGGTCCCCAGTCAAGCTCAAGCCGTCTAAAGCTGCATTGTATAAACTCCGCTCTAGGACATCGATGTACTGGGATTGTCCCTCGAGAAGGTTCATCCGCTGATTCCAAAATACCATTCCCACCGAGGCACAAGTCTCACTGTAAGCATTTTCATTGGGTAAATCGTAATCGACAGAAAATCCCTCATTGCTTCCAGAGGAACCGATTCCCCCGGTCACGTACATATTTCGATAGACCACATCTTCCCAGACGGTCTTCATGGCCTTCATGTAGCCGGGATCATTTTTGGCCGCAGCCACATCCGCCGCACCGGTGTAGAGGTACATGGCGCGCACGGCATGTCCGGTGATTTCCTTTTGGTCTTTGACGGGGACGTCGTCCTGAGCGTACTTTGGTCCCCAATGCGGATTGTCCCAGATGCCTCCGACTCCGTGTCCTCGGCCTCGCTGATCCAAAAACCAATCAGCCAATTGGAGGTAACGATCTTCTCCGGTGACTTTATAAAGCTTGACCAAAGCCAACTCGATTTCTTCGTGGCCGCTTACCCAAGGTTTGTTTGCTTGACGAAACTGTGTGTCGATATGATTCGCCATTTTGATTGCTACATCCAGGAGTTGGCGCTTGCCGGTAGCTTGGAAGTAAGCCACTCCGGCTTCCATCAAGTGTCCGGCACAATAGTCTTCGTGCTTTTCCATGTCCTTCCAGCGCTTATCTAGGCCAGTCAAAGAATAGAAGGTGTTGATATAGCCGTCAGGTTCCTGAGCTGAGGCGATCTTGGCGATCCACTCGTCCGCTTTTTGCTCCAAGGCAGCATCGGGGATATTTTGGAGGGAATAGGCGATGGCTTCCAGTGCTTTGTACACATCACTGTCGTCGTAGTAGATGCCTTCGTGAGCTTCCCCTTGCTTTCTGCTGGCCTTTTCAAAATTCCGGATTCTTCCCGTTTTCACTTCCGTCTGGTAGACAGAAGCAGGGAGAGCCGATTTGGCCACTTTTTCCAATTTGGGTTTCCAAAAGGAATCAGTGATTTTGATTTGGGAAAAGGAATGAGCTTCCAAGGCAATTTGCTTTTCCTGAGCCACTGCCAAATAGAGCGGGCTTAGGAAAGCAAAGAATAAAAGCGATTTCTTCATGGGTTTTGGGTTTGCCTGAAGTTAGGGATTTCGCTCTTTTAGTATCAATTCATCCTTGAGAAATTGGCTATGGGAACTCAAAAAATTGCAGTGTCCCACTTACTCTGAACCTGTAATCAGTGCTCGGAATCAGTGGAGACTCTTCTATAGGTAGAAGGATTGCAACCCATCATTTTTTTGAATCTGCGGTTGAAATAAGGCAAATCCCCAAAACCGCTTTCCATAGCCACTTGGCTGATTCCAAGGTCAGTATGTGTCAGTAGATGGCAGGCGTGTTTGATTCTAAACTCCATCACTACCTCTATCAGTGTTTTTTTCATGACTCCTTTGAAAAATCTGCAAAAAGAAGAGGGAGTCATGTGAACCAATTCTGCCATTTGATCTAATTGGATCTCCTGTTTATAGTTTTGAATCAGATAGGAAATGACTTTTTTGAATCGTTCCGTATGCGGCAGATCCTGATTGAGCCTGACCATAGACTCATCCAAAAGCGTCAAATCAACAGAAGAAGCCAGTACATCCAATATTTCCAAAAGGCAAAAGATCCTTTTCACAGAAGGGCTGGTACTGAGCTGCTGGATTTTTTCCTGAATGATTCTACTGGTAGGATTGGAGATGACAAATCCTGATTTTGACTGTTCTATGAGCAGCTTGATACGTTCCATTTCGGGTAAGTTGAAAAAATCCCTTCCCAAAAAATCCTCCTTGAATTGGATCACATGCGCAGCGACTCCATCCTCAGTTTTTTGATTGATCCAGCAATGGGGAAGGTTTGGTCCCAAAAAAACCAGATCTCCTTCTTTGAATTCTTGAACACTCCTGCCCACGTAGCGCATCCCCACGCCTTTGACTATCCATGTGAGTTCCAATTGCGGGTGAAAATGAAAAGGTGTGTCAAAATTAGGTGCCTCAGAGTATTTATGAAGAAATGAAGCTTTAGGACTGGCGGTTACTTGTTCAAAAATTGCTTTCATTGCCTGTAATTGTCATTTAATGGTAAATTAAATTCAATATGAGGTAAAAAAGGACAATAATCTGAAAATTTTGGCCAAGTAGAAATGGGGTGAGCATGGGTTATTTGTAGTATCAATTTAAATCAACCTTCAAAATTTTAAGACTCATGAAAGATCTCTTGGACCAGCCTTATTATTTATCACCTCAGGCTATCGAGTTTTATCAGAAAAATCGCTTTATCAAATTGAAAGATGTCCTGGATAGCGAGACCTTGGCTTTCTATGAGCAGCGGATCACCAAAAAAGTAGCTGAACTCAATCGTCAGTCTAAACCAATGGACAGTCGTGATACCTATGGCAAGGCTTTTCTCCAGATTTTTAATTTATGGAGAGAAGATCCAGCGATCAAAAAATTAGTATTCAGCAAGCGCCTGGCGGGTATCGCTTCAGCTTTGATGCAGGTGGAAGGGGTAAGGATCTATCATGATCAGGCTTTGTACAAAGAGGCCGGAGGAGGGATCACTCCTTGGCATGCTGACCAATACTATTGGCCATTAAGTTCAGACAAAACAATCACCGCTTGGATCCCGCTGCAAGAGGTCAAATTGGAAATGGGACCACTCGAATTCAGTGCGGGTAGTCATCAAATCACTGAAGGAAGAGAGCTCTCGATCAGTGATGAGAGTGAAGAAAAAATACGACAAAAGCTTCGAGTCACTGATTTTCCTCACATCGTAGAGCCGTTTGCCTTGGGGGAGGTTAGCTTTCATTCGGGGTGGGTATTTCACCGGGCAGGTGCCAATCAAACCGATAAAGTCCGCAAAGTGATGACTGTAATCTATATGGACAAAGACATGATGCTCAAAGAGCCGGAAAATGACAACCAGCGGAATGACTGGGAAACCTGGTGTCCGGGAGCTAGTATTGGTCAGGAAATAGATACCCCTTTAAATCCGGTACTTTTCCCCTAAATCTACCCCGACTACTTGGCATTTCTGAATTGATGTTTGCAAGATTAGGCAGGAATTAAATTTTCCAGCCTTTCTTTTGGGAAACAGCAAGAGGCAAGTTTGTAAAGGATAGCATTCTTCTGCGCTTATGTTATTTTGCAAGACTAATCCTCCCTCCCTATGCGGCTGTTTAAAAAGAGTTTGATCCTGCTGTTTGGCGTAATTTTCTTGGTTTCAGGATCTCCTAACCCCATCACTTGGGTCGCTATCGGAGACTCTATCACTTACCTCAATGATCATCCCAACGAAGCCGGCAATCGAATCACTAAGGGGTATTTGAGTTTGGTAAAGGAGAAATTCCCCAGCCTCGAAGTAGTCAATAAAGGCTACAATGGTTGGACAGCAATTCGAATCGCAGAGGAATTTGCCAAGCTCGAGATTCCAAAGGCAGAGGTGTATAGCATTTTCCTAGGCACCAATGATTGGTGGAGGGGCAATCCCCTCGGGACGATCGAGGATTACAAGAATGCCTCAGGTACAGCCACGGTAGCAGGCTCATTTCGCCAGATCGTCAACCAAATCCGAAACCTTAATCCTCAGGCAAAAATCATTCTGATCACTCCGATGAAGCGGGTGGATTTTGTGTATATCAACAATTACAAAAACAATGCATTAGGCTCCTATCGGGATAAAAACGGGCAACGTTTGGAGTCCTTCTCAGCTCTTTTGAAGGCAATTGCACAATGGGGAGGAATGGAACTGGTAGACCTATACCATCAAAAAGGAATGGATCATGCCGATCTGGTGAAGTTTAAGCGATTGAAAGATCCGTTGAACGGGGAGTATAAAAATTACCCATATCCTGATTTTATCGACATCCCCTTTGATCCGGAGAAAGACGACTATCCCTATCCGATAGAATCGATCGATGTGACCTACGACGGACTTCATCCTTCTGATAAAGGGTATCGAATAATTGCCAAAGAGTTGGTTCCTATTTTTAGAAAAATGTTGAAATAAGAGGGGAAAATGACCGGAGAAAGCCTTCCTGTAAAAATGGAAAAGCCCTATACTGAACGCATAAGGCTTTAATTGTAGTCCCGACGGGAATCGAACCCATATCTAAAGTTTAGGAAACTTCTATTCTATCCATTGAACTACGGGACCAAAGAAAGTGCGCAAGATAAAGCAAAACCTAACTTTCTGGCAAATATTCTTGAGCCAACTTGTGGCTTTCCAATCATTTACCCTATCTTTGCACTCCAAATTTAGGATGGACGGGTTCCATCCACTCACTTAATCTAAACAATTATGTCCGTAAAAATCAGATTAGCACGTCGTGGTCGCAAGAAACAAGCCATCTATGACGTAGTTGTAGCTGATGCAAGAGCTCCACGTGATGGACGCTTCATCGAGAAACTCGGAACTTACAATCCGAACACCAACCCTGCTTCAATCAACATCAACAATGAGCGCGCTCTTACTTGGTTGTTGAACGGAGCTCAGCCTACCGATACCGTGAAAGCCATGCTTTCTTATAGAGGTATCCTGCTGAAGAAACACCTTCAAATTGGTGTGTTGAAAGGTGCAATCACTCAAGAACAAGCTGACGCAAAATATACTGCGTGGTTGTCAGAGAAAGATGCCAAAATCGAAGGCAAAAAAGATCAGTTGGCTACTGCTAAGGCAGATGCTCGTAAGGCGGCTCTTGCTGCTGAAGCGGCTAAAAACCAAGCTCGTATGGATGCCATCAAAGCAAGAGAAGAAGAAGCTAAGGCTGCTGCAGCTGCTGCTGAGGCTCCTGCTGCTGAAGAAGCTGCTACTGAAGCTCCTGCAGAAGGCGGAGAAGCTGAAGCTTAATATCATTTCTATCCATGAACAAGGATCAGTGCTTTCAAATAGGCCGTATAGCCAAAGTTCATGGACTTCGTGGTGAAGTAAATGTGGTGCTGGATGTAGACTATCCGGAGGATTACGACGGATTGGAGCACCTCTTTCTCGAGCAAAAAGGCAGATTGATTCCCTTCTTTTTGGAGCATTTTGTGCTTCAGCCTGGGGGAAAAGCATTGGCCAAGTTTGAGGATCTCAACAGCATCGAACAGGTAGAAGCCTTGGTAGGCGCGGAGGTTTACCTTCCACTTACTGAGCTACCCGAACTGGATGAGGATCAATACTACTACCACGAGCTGATCGGATTTGAAGTCATCGATGAGGTGCTCGGTCTGATTGGCCCTGTGCAGATCATCTACGATCTGGAGACACAGGACCTCCTCGGGGTGACCCATCAAGGTAAAGAAGTGCTGATTCCGATTCAGGATGGCATTATTTCCAAGGTGGACAAGGCAGCTAAAAAAGTTTACTGTCAGCTACCCGAAGGCTTACTTGACATTTATCTGGAAGACTAAGCCATGCATATCGATATCATCACGGTGGTGCCGGGATTGCTGGAAGGACCCTTTTCCCATTCGATTCTCAAAAGAGCCGAAGAAAAAGGTCTCGCCACAGTTCGCGTGCACAACTTGAGGGATTATGCTACCGGCAAACAAAAGCAGGTGGACGATTATGCGTTTGGTGGTGGTGCCGGGATGGTCATGATGATCGAGCCAATTGCCCGATGCATCGAGGCCCTTCAGCAGGAGCGAACGTACGATGAAATCATCTACATGACGCCCGATGGAGAGACTTTTGATCAGCCCATGGCCAACTCGCTTTCTCTGAAACAAAACCTCCTGATCCTATGTGGTCACTACAAAGGAGTGGATCAACGGGTCAGAGATAAGTTCATCACCAAGGAAATCAGCATCGGAGACTTTGTGCTCTCCGGTGGGGAATTGGCAGCCGCTGTCGTAGCAGATGCCCTCATTCGACTGATTCCGGGAGTGCTCAATGACGAGACTTCGGCCTTGACAGACTCCTTCCAGGATAATTTGCTTGCCCCGCCAGTCTACACTAGACCGGCAGAGTACGAGGGGATGACAGTTCCAGAGGTGTTACTCTCCGGGCACGAAGCCAAGATAAGCGAGTGGAGATTTGAAGCGTCGGTTCGCCGAACCAAAGAAAAACGGCCTGATCTGCTTAAGGGCACAGGTTGGGAATAGGCGAGACAAGATTTTAACAGAAGTAATTCATTTATACCGCTGCGGCGGTGCACTGCGAAAGCATAAAAACATAAAGCTATGAGCGATCTAATGAAAATTGTAGAAGCGGAATACAGCGAGGCGAGAGCCAAGTTCCCTTCTTTCAAAGCCGGTGATACCATCAACGTACACGTACGTATCAAAGAAGGTAACAAGGAGCGTATCCAGCAGTTTCAGGGAACTGTGATCCAGCGCAAAAACCCTAACTCCAACGGGGAGACCTTTACCGTGCGTAAAGTATCCAACGGTGTGGGTGTAGAGCGTATCTTCCCTATCATCTCTCCAGCGATCGAGCAGATCGACTTGGTAAGAGAAGGTAAAGTAAGAAGAGCTCGTCTGTTTTACCTCAGAGGACGTCAGGGTAAGGCTGCACGTATCAAAGAAAAAATCAGAGCAAAAAGCTAAGATTTGCCTGTTTGATAAAGAAAGGAATCTCGAAAGGGGTTCCTTTTTTTATTAGGTTTCCCACTGATTTTCGCAGATAAGGACGCAGATTAACACAGATTTTTTATTTTTGATGATGGCACAAAATTGAATTTCTAGCCGTTTTTTTGATAATCACTTCGGGTGGCCAATAAAATAGATTTTTGCGGGGGCATCAGAATTCTAGATGAATGATAAGGTTTTAAGAGATAACTAGGCGGAAAAACAATTGCTAACTTGGAGAAAATCTGATCACTATGAATACATCCATGACTTACACCGATCCCGGGGCGATCTTGGGACGTGCTTTTCTCCGCATCGGGCAGGTGGTTTTGGTGCTCTTTGCCTTGGCTAGCGGGTATATGGTCTACTTGGGATCTGAGGGATTGTTTTCAGACTGGGAGATCGAAATAGAAGAAGATTTACTCTGGTTTTTTCCTTCCCTAAGTCCTCAGGATTGGATCAGTTATTTTTTTGTAGGCCTTGGGTTGAAGTGTCTGCTTTGGTTTGGGATATTGGCATGGTTGGAGAGGAGGATCTAAAATTAGGTTACTTGAGAATAAAATAGCCCAAATCGATCGATTTGGGCTAATCAAATTAATGATTCAAAGATTTTAGAAAAGAAATTTGAATTCAATCAATTGATTGTCTTAAGAAAAACCAATTATCTGCATACCTCTAATTTTCCACTTTCCGTCATTTTTTTGCAAGAAGAAATATTTTGTCGTTCCTTCTGACTCAAAGGTTTGGCTTACCAAAATAAAGGCATACTTAGTCCCAACTTTTCCTTCCTGAAAAATAGGTTGGGAAAAACTAAAAACTGTTCTTCTTAATTGTCCATAGTCTTTAGTAACTAGGGTTGCGTTTGCAGGAAGATCTTTTTTCTGAATTTTAATAGGCTTGTCGGATTGGACTTTTTGGTCTAGTTCCTCCTTTTGCTTTTCATCAAACAAAAGATCTAACTCAAATTCTTTCCGATCAAAATTGACGATGTTTTCATGATTCAATTTTTGATAATTCGTGAATCCATAGTCGCTCCATTTTATAGGAGTATCAGATACATACTCGATTTTTTCCAAGTCAGAGAGAAGTTCAAAAATTCTCTTTTCATCATTTTCATGACTTTGAAAACTTTCCAACACCAATAAAGTGAATAAGGAAAAAAGAAATTGACAAAGCTTCATCATCATAGGGGTTTAGCTTATTCCAATATCAGTTCTGTAGATTTCTCTCCATTCATCCCCTTCCTTTCTCAGAATCAGATACCATTCGGACCAATAATCTTGGGCAAATCCTTTTGAAACCAAGACAATGGCATAGGTAAAGTTATCTTTTCCGTCCTGTACCAAAATACGAGAAAACCCAAATACTTCTCCTTTCTTAAAATCCCTATCGTATTCCATCAGTTTTACCTTTTTTGGGGGCTCGCTATTTCTTATCCGCCTAACCGTAGTATGAGTTAAATTTTCTTCAAGGGCTTTTCTTTGGTCTATTGTAAAGATAGAATCCAGGTCAAATTGTCCAAATGGGGCAAAATCTAAGCCTGTAGTTTTAAGATCAGAATAGCTGTTAAAACCTGCTCCTCGAAAATCTTTTAAGTCTTTATGTAAATACTCTACTTGATACTGTTTACATAAGAAATTAATTATTGATGTTTCATCTTTTAGGTTGGTTTGGCCAAAGGCCAAACCAACAAAACAAATAATAAAAAGTAAAACTTTAACAAGGTTTGCCTTTAGAGTCATAATAGCCTTTATTTTCATTTTCAATTTTCTGATGTACTTCGGTTCTTTTATATTGATCAGGGAATTTTGATTCAAATGCTTCAAACCAAACGAGTTGTCCATTTTGAAATGCTCTTGCACTTAATCCTCCCCAAGCAATTTCATCATAATAATTTCTGTCATTTATTATGGAATTTCCAAACCTCCTATTCCACTCTGCTAATGAATACCCAATGGCATCAATATATTTAGCCATCCAATTGTGATGAAAAAAATCTAAGTCGTTTCCTCCATTTAATGAATATTGTTGTAAAGAACTATTAAAAGTTCCATCAATACCAGTTTTAAATGAATATACTAAATATGCATGAACCATTTCATGAAGCATTGTTCTAGCTATTGAAAGTTTTGTTGCGCTATTTAAATAATCATTATTTATTTCAATCGTGACTTCATACTTGCCTGTAGTTTCGTTAAATACTGGTCTTGCCCTTGTTATAGCATTAGCTGAAGGGTTGTATTGAGGAGAGGTGAAGTCTACATTTTTTATAAAGAATTCAAAATTATTTGCACTATCTAAAAGTTGTATAATATTATTCATACTGTTTAAATTCCCTATAGATGATTTTAACAGAGAATTCTTTTTAAGCTGTTTGAAAATATCTGAGGCACAAGGATTTGTAAGTAAGTTTAAGATTATTGATGATGGTCTGGAAACTACAGGAACAATATATTCACAATATCCTCCACAATTGATTCCAGGGTCAGTGGCTCCAAATGAATAATATGGTTCTCCATTGATAACTTGAGTGCCGCCAGTTGGGGTATAGCTTCCTGATCCAGAACAGGTTGTTTGAGCTATTAATATTGAATGATAGGTTACAACATAACCGTAAGGATCGTCCTCCTCTGAACCCGGCTCGTTTGTAGCCCATACTACCTCTTTAATAACTGTTTGGCAATCACCAGATATTCTTCCGTTTGCTTCAGCTTGTTTCCCATAGCTGAGGGTATTTATTATTTCTCCATCTTCTATAAGGAATCCAATGAAATGGTGTTCATCGTATGTGAAAATATCGAGTCTACCTGACCAATATTGATCAATTTGCTTGTATGCTATATTTTTTTGATGATTTTTGGAATATTCGTCGCTTGGATAATACCTAGCAATTAATGGATCAAATCTATTTTCTGTAGGGTGTTTTACGAACATTATATTTTGAACCATGTAATCTTCAGGATTTTCATTTGGGAAATTTTCAATAATACTTGCTGGAAAATATTTTGTCGCATTTGAAAGACTTACCTCAAATACCTCTCTTCCATCCGGAAAGTAATAATGGTGAAACTTATCCCAGTCAGGCTCCTTTTCAAAAAATGGGAGAATTAGTTCTTGAGAATCTGTTCTAAGGTTATTGCCTTTCTTTGGTAGTCGAAGTTTGCTTTTATTGGTTTCAAACCAGGATTTGACCTGTTGGATTTGGCCAGATTCTTCCAGGTTGACTTTGGGGGCCTCGGGTTCATCCACGCAGGAGGTAAGGAGGAGATTCATGGTCATGAAAAAGGCTAGAAAGGCTAAAAAACCGAATCTACTCAGGTTTTTGTAATAGGGGGGGCAAATTTGTTTTTCATAAAAAGGATATGTTTTGTTTAGTTTAAAACTCCAAAAAAGATCAAACCTATTTCTTTAAAAGTCAAGTATGACCACCTAGAATTTTAAAAAACTCAAAATATAAAGCCATTCAACTGATAACCTTACTTTTTGACGTATTAATCCCCTTTCCCCAACTATTCCCTATCTTTGCGCCCTGATTTGGACTAAACCAAGACCTGTTTTTCAGGGTTTCAAGCTCAGATACTGACCTCCCATGAATAGAGAAGTTCGCGTACGATTTGCTCCATCCCCTACTGGCGCCCTGCATATTGGCGGTGTCCGCACTGCCCTATACAATTACCTTTTTGCCCGCAAAATGGGCGGGAAATTTCTCCTTCGCATCGAAGACACCGACCAAACCCGCTTTGTGCCCGGTGCGGAAGATTACATCCGTGAGTCACTCGATTGGTTGGGAATCACTCCGGACGAGAGCCCTTGGAAACCCGGCAGCGTAGCTCCTTACCGCCAATCGGAGCGCAAGGAAATGTACATGCAGTATGCCTTGGACTTGGTGAATAAAGGTCATGCCTACTATGCCTTTGACACCGCGGAGGAGCTGGAAGCCATGCGTGAGCGACTCACCGCTGCCCGTGTGGTGCAGCCGCAGTACAACAGCATCACACGTACCCAAATGAAAAACTCCCTCACCCTCTCCAAGGATGAGGTAGCGACCCGACTCGCTTCGGGTGATCCCTACGTGATCCGCATCAAAATTCCACTGAAGGAAGATGTACGTTTGAATGACCTAATCCGTGGTTGGGTGATGGTGCACTCGAGCACCTTGGACGATAAAGTCCTGATGAAGTCAGACGGTATGCCGACCTACCACCTAGCCAATATCGTGGACGATCACTTGATGGGTATCACCCACGTCATTCGTGGGGAAGAATGGCTTCCCTCGGCGCCGCTTCACGTGTTGCTGTATAAGTTTTTCGGATGGGAGGATACCATGCCGCAGTTTGCCCACTTACCGCTTTTGCTCAAGCCGGATGGCAATGGCAAGCTTTCCAAGCGTGATGGAGATAAGCTCGGTTTTCCGGTATTCCCTTTGAATTGGACCGATCCTTTTACTCAGGAGAAGGCCTCAGGCTTCCGCGAGCAGGGCTATTTGCCGGATGCGTTTTTGAATTTTCTAGCCTTCTTGGGTTGGAATCCCGGCGACGAGCGGGAGATTTTCTCTCTGGAAGAACTTGTGGAGGCTTTCAGCATCGAGCGGATTGGCAAGGCCGGAACCAAGTTTGACATTGCCAAAGCCAAGTGGTTCAATGAGCAGTACATCCGGACCAAATCCAATTCCGAATTGGCTCAATTCCTGATTGCTGACGCAAAAGGCGACGACATCACAATCCCTGAGGAAAAAGCCCAAGCCATTATCAGTCTGCTCAAGGATCGGGTGACTTTCCCTTCTGATTTCTGGAGAGACAGTCAATTCATCATGACGGCACCGAAGGAATTTGACCTAGAGGTAGCCTCCAAAAAATGGAATGCCGATGCCGCCAATCTCCTGACTGCGTATGCAGCTGCTTTGGATACATTTGATGGGCTTTTTGAAGGGGATAATGCCAAAATGCTGCTTGAAAAAACAGCCGAAGCCGAAGGAATCAAGCTCGGCAAGGTGATGCAGGCTGTACGATTGGCTGTCACCGGAATGGGCGCAGGACCGGATTTGATGCAAGTTTTTGCGATTTTAGGTCCTGCTGAAGTGGCCAAAAGAATCCGATATGCGTTGAACACCCTAACTGTCGTAGGCTAAAATGACCAAGAAAAAGAAAAAAGAAGAGGAGCCTCGGGTTCATGAAGAGCTCAAAGGCTTCAAGATGGAGATCAACTCTTTCGGAGAGATTTCATCTTCCTTTTCCATCGATAAAATCAACGAGTTTCTCAATAAAAATGTGGAGGACAAAAAGCTCAAGGATCGGGACGATTCAAAGTCGGAATAATTTAACTAATCTTATCAGCCCCTTTTGGGGCTTTTTTTTTACTTTGCTCCATCAATTTCTTACTAAACCAACTCCCTGATATGAAGCAGTTTCTTTTGTCTTTTTTGGTCTTTTTTATAACCGTTTTTTACAGCTTTTCGCAGACAGGGACCATCACAGGACAAATCAAAGATGCCGAGACAGGCGAGACGCTACCCTTTTGCAGTGTCTTTGTCAACAACACAACTATTGCTACGGTCACGGACATGGATGGGAAGTACACGCTTTCAGGCTTGGAAGCAGGACCCTTGGAGTTGGGATTTTCATTTATGGGTTATGTGGCAGAAACCCGAAAAGTCACGCTTAATCCTGGGGGTACACTCACCATCAGTTTGAGTATGAAACCTTTTGCTCAGGAGCTTTCTGATGTAGAAATCAAAGCCTCTCGAGACAAAAATTGGGAACGTGATCTACGCAAGTTTCAAAATCTCTTTATCGGAATCGACGAGGCAGCTGCCAAAACAACTATTCTGAATCCTTGGGTGATCGACTTCCCTGTAGCGGCTGAAAAGGGCGCCTTTGTCGCTAAAGCTGATCAGCCTATCGAGATCGAAAATGCCTTTTTGGGCTATAAGATCACCTTCAACCTCAAGGATTTCTTTGACTCTCCGACCAATTACCGAATAGCTGGTGCGGCGCGTTTTGAGGAAATGAAGCCTGAGTCTGATATTCAAAAATCTACATGGGAGAAAAACCGAGCCGATGTGTACCGCAAATCTCCCATGAATATGTTTCGGGCGATTCTAAAAGGTTCCTCAGAACGGGAAGGTTTTTACCTCTATGGTGACAAAGCGGGCGGTTCGGCCAGTATGAATATGCGCTCGGATATTTTTGCCAATGAACTCGGCAAATCCGTAGTGCCTTACAAGGCCGATCCTCTGGTTACTCCCACAAGTCCTCCCGGCACCTATTTGCTGAATCTGAAAGGTAGAATCGAGATCCATTACCAAAAAGGCTTTGCACAAGCCAATACTTACAAAGATGCCCCTTATCCAATTTCTTGGCTCGAGGTGAACAAAGGTCAAGTCAAAGTGAAAGATAACGGCATGGTGCTCAATCCCGAAGATGTCGTTTTTTCAGGGGATATGGACCGCAAGCGAATTTCTAATTTGCTTCCTTTGGACTACAATGCAGAAAAAGCAATCCTGCTTCAGGATTTGGCCAAAACTGCCCGGAACTACCAGGAGAAAGTTTACCTTCATACGGACAAGCCCTATTACTATGCGGGAGATCAGCTCTTTTTCAAAGGTTACTTTGCTTATGGCAACCCCTACGTCAGGGATGAATTGAGCAAAGTGCTTCATGTGGAAGTGATCAACAGCGACAGGGATTTGCTGATCGAGAAGAAGTTTCCGATCCGAGATGGAATTGCCGTCGGAGACTTTTACTTGCCTGACACACTCAATGGGGAGAAGTATTTCCTGAGAGCCTACACCAACTGGATGCGTAACTATGGCCCCAACCACTATTTCCTACAGCCTCTATCCATCCTGAATCCCTACAAGCGCATCATCAATGAAGAGGCGACTTCGACTTGGACTAACCAAGGCATAAGCCTACAGACAGATAAGCCAGTTTTTGGTTCCAGAGAAAAGGTCACCCTTACCTTAAAACTTACCGATTCAAAAGGAAGACCCGCGGCCACCACCTTATCGGTAGGAGCTTGGGATGCAGAGCAGTTGGTTCCTATCCTACGCTATCCGGAGATGAATCAAAGCCTGGATCTGGCAGAAGTCCCTGAAAATTTGGGACTGGATCGATTTTCGTATCCGGTGGAAAAAGATCTGAAGTTTTCAGGGAAAGTCGCAGACGAAAAAGGAAAAGGAGTTGCCACTGATGTGACCGCCTTTGTCAATGACTTTCAAGGGATGATTGATCTTCAATCAAATGGTGACGGAAATTTTGCTTTAGAGGAAATGGAGTTTTACGGTCCGATGCGTCTCGGTTTTTCTGCTTCAGATAAGAAGGGAAAGCCGCTTCGTGTTTCCTTGGAAATGCCTTTGAAAGCTCCTGTTTCCTTGCCTGCAGAGCCTTATTTTCCGAAAGTAACCACCTTAGCCAAGCCGATTAAAATCATCGATCAACAAGAAGAAGTTACTACTTCTGCTGAAAAACCTAAAGAGTCCAATGCCTCCAAAGCAATCTATGGAAGTCCAGATTTCATTATTGAAGGTGAAAAACTGACCAAAACGGGAAGTTCAATGGATTTGGTCAACAGTATCGTGGGCAATGTACCGGGTGCTCAAGTATATCTCGTGGGTGGTACAGGGCAGCAGTCCATTCGCCTTCGAGGTGGTGCAGTATCCGCCAGAGGATCCATGGAGCCGGTAGTCATGTTGGACGGGGTTGTGTTGGTTTCGGGCGGGTTGAGTACCGCTGCAGACAATATTAGATCGATCAATCCATTCGACATTGATCGGGTAGAAGTAGTATCCCGAATGGTTCCCATGTTGGGAGATCAGGGAAGAAACGGAGTGATTGCTATTTACCTGAAGGACAACATGGAAAAAGTGGGGGATCTCACAGGAATAGGAATGGTCGAGACGGTCATTGAAGGTTATCAGCCTCCGGGGAGATTTTTCGAGATCAACTACTCAACATTGACTACTCCAATTGAGAAAGACGATCGGCAGACGCTCTATTGGAATCCCTATTTGGTGACTGATGAAAAGGGAGAATTAACCTTTTCCTTTTACTCCAATGACAGCTCAGGACCGGTGATCATCGAGGTAAGAGGGCTTACTGTAGACGGTGAGGTTATTAAAGGAACCTTTGTTTTGAATAAAAAATGACCTTTTCGGTGGCTAATTCCCTTAATTTTGGCCATGAATAAATCAGGGCTCCTTCTATTTCTTTGTCTTTTCCCAGCATCTGTTTGGGCACAGCTTAGTGTGGGCATCCGGGGTGGCTATGCCACTTCCTCCTACAGTTATCAGGCTACTGGCGGGACAAGAAGCCGGTCGGTCGAAGGAATTGCTGCTCCGACATTTGCTTTGGTTGTGGAGTATTTCAACTCAAAGAATGCCGGAGTAGAATTAAACCTTCAACAGATCACGCTGGGATTCCGGCAATTTAGTGTTACCGAACAACTGAATCAAACTGAGTTTACTTACCTCAAAATTCCCTTCATGGCGAGTGTTTTCGCCGGTAGATCGGGAAGATTTCAAATCAAAGCTGGCCCACATCTCGGCATGCTCACCGCAGTCAGGGATGTTGTCAGAAGTTATTCAGGTGCTACACCTCGGGAGTTGCCTACTTTTGGTCAAGCGACTGATAGTCCCAATAAATTGATGTACGGCATCACCGCCGGGGCAGGGATTTCTAAGCTTTTCGGGAAAAGTACGCTCTCAGCGGAAGCACGATTCGCCTATGATTTCACCAATCCGGAATCACAGGATCGGATTTTTGATATGAATTCTACCAATCTGGAATTTACGATTGCCTACCTCTTCCGGGTAAAAGAACGAAAGGAATAAAGTCCTGACCGTTGGAAGCTTGGATGGACTCTGTAACTTTGACCCTACTGATAAACCTATTACACCTTGAACATTCAAATCATCAACGGCCCCAATCTCAATCTCCTGGGAAAAAGAGAGCCCGAAATCTACGGGAGTGAATCCTTCGAAGAGTATTTCGAAAATTTAAAAAAGCGATTCCCTCAGGTCAATCTTCACTACTTTCAAAGTAATGTAGAAGGTGAACTCATCAACAAAATCCACGAAGTCGGATTTCAGTTTGATGCTATTCTTCTCAATGCCGGTGGCTACACCCATACTTCTGTGGCTATTTCTGACGCCATCGCAGGCGTGACTACGCCAACCTTGGAAGTTCACATTTCCAATATTTACAAACGGGAGGAGTTTCGTCATAAAAGCATCATTTCCAAGTCTTGCGTGGGTATGATCTCAGGTCTAGGGCTTAAGGGTTATGAACTGGGTATCCTCTATTTTCTAAATTCCCCCCAGCTATGATCACATTTGCTCCAGGTCCATCCAAGGTATACGACGCCTTGCCTCACTACATGCAGGATGCTTACCATCAGGGTATTTTAAGCGCCAATCACCGCAGCAGTGTGTTTATGAATCTCTACCAAGAGACGGAACAGCTGTTGCGAGAAAAGCTCCACATGCCTGATGACTATAAATTGCTTTTCACTTCTTCGGCCACAGAAAACTGGGAAATCATCTCCCAATCGATTGTTGAAAAAGCCAGTTTCCATATTTATTCAGGTTCTTTTGGGAAAAAATGGTTTAAATATGCCAAGCACATCATTCCCGCTTCGGTAGGATTGAAAATTGAGGCAAATCAGGAAATAGACGTTGCCGGTTTGGAAATCGGAGAAGCGGTAGATCTTATAGCCATCACTCAAAACGAAACAGCGAATGCTTCTCAAGTACCCATGACGGTTTTGAAGGAATTGGCTGAGAAGTATCCTGAGAAAATGATAGCCGTGGATACAACTTCCTCTATGGGAGGTATCGAACTGGATTTTTCTCTGGCGGATATTTGGTACGCTTCAGTACAAAAATGTTTTGGGCTTCCAGCAGGATTGGGCCTCTTGATCATTTCACCCAAAGCCATCGAAAAGGCTCAGCGAAAAGGTGAAAAAGGCAGATACAACAGTCTTTCCTTTATGCTGGAAAATGCGGCAGGATATCAAACTCACTACACTCCAAATGTCTTTGGGATATATCTGCTCAATCGGGTTTTGAAGGATCTGCAAGAAATTCAGCAGGTAGATGCCAGATTGAGAAAGCGCATGCTCAAGTTGGAGACAGCCATTGCACAATCGACGAAGTTTCGACTTTTAGTAGATAATGGAGCGACTAGGAGCACCACAGTTTTGGCAGTTTCCGGGTCGGAAGAATTGATTTCGGCTGTGAAAAAAGCAGCCGAAAAAGAAGGAATGCAATTGGGTAGTGGATATGGTCCTTTAAAGCCAACGAGTTTTCGTATCGCCAACTTCCCGGCTATCACCGATGAAGAATTTGATCGATTGGTCAACTTTCTAATTGCTTATTAAGCAAAAAGCCCGGTATCAACCGGGCTTTTTCATTAGATCTATTGCTCTTTTATTCGTTTGGAGTCATCGGATTGCTTTTTCGGATCATCCCATCCGGCAATTCACCCTCGGTGCTGGCTACCACCGCAGTCACTACTACATCACCGGTGACATTAACAACCGTACGGAACATATCCAAAATCCGATCAGGAGCCATGATAAGCGCAATGCCCGCAGCAGGGACTCCGATAGCCTCCAAGACAACGATCAACATGATCAATCCAGCACCTGGAACTCCCGCTGATCCAATAGCCGCCAGAGTGGAGGTCAATACGATCATCACCTGCTGAGAAAATGACAAGTCCATCCCAAGAGCTTGGGCGATAAATACAGCGGCAACACTTTGATACAAACTCGTTCCGTTCATATTGACGGTGGCACCAAGAGGTAGCACAAAGCTGGAAATGTTTTCAGACACCCCGAGTTCTTCTTCGGTGAGTTTCATGGTCACAGGAAGGGTTGCATTACTGGAACTGGTCGAAAAAGCTAGCAATTGAGCAGGCCTTATTGCTTTGAAAAAATCAGCATACTTAATCTTGGTAAAAGACTTCAACATGAGCGGATAGATCACCAACATCATAAAGAACAATCCACCCAGTACGATCAGGCTGTATTTGAGCAAGGCTAAAAGCAACGTCACGGCAGATTCAGGATTGTCACCCGCAATCTCCACGATCAGAGATGCCATCAGTGCAAAAACCCCATAGGGAGCAATGACCATGATGTAATTCACAATCTGAATAATGACGTCATTAAGACCATCAAAGAATGCAACTACAGGTTCTGCCTTGGATTTTGGGATTTGAAGCAAGGCTATGCCTGCCAGAATAGCAAAGAATACCACCTGAAGCATGGCTGCATTGTCAGTTGTGGCCAAAAAGAGATTTTGGGGTACCATATCCACTAATGGCTGTAGAGGACTTTGATCTTGAAGCTGTGCTGCCGCTTCGGCACGTTTTCCTGCGTCACCTTCATACATTGCCATGAGGCTTTCTCTGGTCGAGTCAGGCAAACCTTCTCCAGGCTTAAAAAGATTGACCAATCCTAAACCTGTACAAATCGCAATTATCGTGGTAATCAGAAATGCCGTCAGCGTTTTACCTCCGATTCTGCTAAGTTTGGAGATATCGCCAAGGTTGGAAACACCAATAATCAAGGAAGCCAAAACCAAAGGCATGGCGATCATTTTCAACCCATTGATAAATACGGTACCAACCGGCTTGATGTAGTCAAGGGTGATCCATTTTGGGATACCTACTTGGATGGAGACAAGCCCAAAGGCCAAGCCTAATACCAATCCGATGATGATTTGAGTATGTAGAGGTAATTTTTTCAAGATGATGGGGGGTTATATTTCTGCTAGTTTATTGGTTTTGGAAATAAGCAGGAAGTCAGCTAGTACCAACGCCGCCATAGCCTCCACGATCGGTACAGCTCTTGGGACTACGCAGGGGTCGTGTCTCCCTTTTCCGCTTACCGTCACCGTTTCTCCGGCTTCATTGACAGACTCCTGGTCTTGCATGATAGTGGCCACGGGCTTGAATGCCACACGGAAATAAATGTCTTCCCCGTTGCTGATTCCACCCTGGATCCCTCCTGAGTGGTTGCTGGTGGTATGTATCTTTCCGGCTTCGTTGACGATGGCATCATTGTGTTGGGAGCCGCGCATTTTCACTCCTTCAAAACCACTTCCATATTCAAAACCTTTTACCGCATTGATGCTCAGCATGGCTTTGCCTAGCTCGGCATGCAATCTGTCAAAAACCGGCTCACCCAGTCCGGGAGGACAGTTTTTGATCACACAGGAGACCACTCCGCCGATAGTGTCTCTCTCTAGGCGTACGGAATCAATCAAAGCAATCATTTGATCGGCTATTTCAGGATCAGGGCAGCGTACGATATTGTCTTCTGCAAGGTCAAGATTGAGTGATGTATAGGGCTTTTGAAGGGCCAAATCTCCAACCTGAGAGACATAAGCCTGAATTTGAATGCCTTTGGTAGCCAAAAATTGCTTGGCAATCGCCCCGCCTGCTACTCTGGCAGCTGTTTCTCTGGCGCTCGAGCGGCCTCCGCCTCTATAATCTCGGATGCCGTACTTTTCAAAATAGGTGTAATCGGCATGTGAAGGGCGAAACTTATCCGCGATGTGGGAATAGTCTTTACTTTTTTGATCCCCATTTTTGATGACAATCCCTATAGGAGTTCCTGTCGATTTTCCTACAAATACTCCTGAGAGGATTTCTATTTCGTCCTCTTCTTTTCGCTGGGTGGTGATTTTGGATTGTCCGGGTTTACGGCGTTGCATTTCGAGGCGGATTTGTTCCTCGTTGATTTCAAGGCCTGCAGGACATCCTTCTACGATAGCGCCTAAAGCTTTTCCGTGGGATTCACCAAATGTGGTGATTCTGAAAAGCCTTCCAAATGAATTCCCCATTATTTCTTTTTGATTATCAGTACTGCAAGGAGTACCACTGCTCCTAGAAGTAGCAGGTTGATTGCAGCGGTAAAATAGTATTTATATTCCTCGTTTGAAAACTGATTGCTTTCTGTTGCGATTCTGTCATAGATGCCTCCGAGGCGTTGCCCCGAAAGAGCCTGGTTGATTTTGGAATCGCCGCTCACGATGATTTTTGCCTGAGGCTGGAGAGTATCATAGACGGCTCTAATCGGGTCAAAATAGATCCAACTGAAGTAGTCTTTCAAGTTGTATTCTCCCGCTTCATTGAGTGTGATGAAGTAGTTAAACTCTTTGATCCCTGATACTCGTCCATAGCCTCGATTGATCTGCTGGCGAACATTCGGATCAAAGGTATTTAGATTGGCACCAGAGAGTCGTTTTGGTGCGGCTATGGAATTGATATTACCCACTCCAGATATTCCAAAATTATAATTGAAGCCTTCCCCAGTAGTCGCTTCAAGTGTGCTGATATTTTCCCTTAACTGGTAAAGGCCCACCGCCACTTCATTTTTCAAAGGATGTGGAGGCAAAGGCTTGACTTTGATGGTTTTTGGAGCAGAGTAAAAGGTCTTGAAATCTTCCTGACGATTAGCCCCAAAGAAAGAAGGGTTCTTTGCTACTTTGTATTTGATCATTTCCCAAGGAACTCTTGGAATTTCGATGGTGCCTTCCGAAAAAGGAAAGAAGGTAGCCTCGTATACTTTAAAGCGATTCCATCTTTTTCCATTAATCTCCACAATTTCATCGTCGATGGTGGTGATATTGAAGTTTTCCTCCCAAGCACCATTAGGTTTAATCTTCTTTAGAATTGCATCGAGCTGCTTGCCTGCTTCATAAAATTGAAATGGTGCTTGGTTTTGCTCCGACATGAAAAATGCAAGAGTAACCGTAAAGCCCTCTCCTGCAAAAACCTCATCCTTATCAACCGAAACCGAAAAGAATGCATCATCCGCCAATTCGATAAATTCAGGCTCTTCGGCTGATCTACCAAAAAATTCCGCAAAAGGATCATAGACATTTCCTCCCAAACCTTGAGCGCTGGAAGCATCAGTTACTGTTATTTTCTTTCCAGGAGAAGAATAGGATTCCCCGTTGATCAAGACAGAAAAATTACCAAGGGTAAACTGCCCCTTTCGAGTTGGCTTATAATACTGGATGATACTATTGGAGCTACTCATCTGTCCATTGATGATGTTCATCGAGGAAGATTGGGAGATGCCTTGCTTTTGGAAACCCTGAATCTCAGGGAACTGATCGTATGACTTAATCTTGTCATTAGACAAGGTGACTTTGATTGTGAAGGTTTCGTTCAGTCCGATTTCGTCGGGACCCAATTCGATCTGTACTTCCTGTCCGTAAGAAAAACTTACCAGAAGTAGGGCAAAGCATACGAAAGCCAGACGAAGTGTCGTTTTGATCATGGATGCGAAAATAGGGTAAATCCAGCGTTTTAGCTTCCAAAATAACGTAACATCTTCGGAATTGACCCCGTTGGAACACTTAAAATCAGTTAATAAACCCAAATCAGTACCGCTATGCTAGAATACGTAAAGACCATTTTGCAAAAAGTCAGTTTCAACAGATTCCTGTTTGAACGCGAGTTGAGAAAAGGCCTTCGTTACCTGGTTCCAGCTGAGCTCGAAGAGTTTAAAATTTGGTGCTATGATATGTTCGGAAGCATGTACCAGTCCATTCTAAATCGCCATTTCCAACCAACCTATTCTTAATCCCACAATCTAATTGAATCAAAAAAGCCCCGAAGAAGTAATTCCTCGGGGCTTTTTGAATATAGGCTGGTTTAGTTTCAATCTTTTGTGGCAAAATCGGGATAAGCTCTCATGCTGTGCTCGTTGATGTCGAGCCCTTCGATTTCCTCCTTCTCAGGAACGCGAATTCCCACAGTTTTCTTTAAGGTGAAGAAAATCAGCCAAGAAGTAGCAAAACAGAACAGGCCTACTGCTGCAACACCCAAAAATTGAGAATACAACTGACCCATTCCTGCCAAATCACCAAAGATTCCTACGGCTAGAGTTCCCCAGATTCCACCCACCAAGTGAACTGAAATCGCTCCCACAGGATCATCAATTTTGATTTTATCAAAAAGGACTACAGCCAATACAACCAAAATTCCTCCAACGAATCCAATGATGATCGAATCCGTCACACCCATTTGATCAGCTCCTGCAGTGATACCTACTAATCCTGCCAAGATGCCATTAAGTACCATGGTGATATCGTAAGTTTTGAATTTCCAATAGGAAGCAATCAAGGCTCCAAATGCCCCGGCTGCAGCTGCCAATGAAGTGGTCACAAAAACTTTGGATACTAACCCTGGTGCCGCACTCAATACCGAGCCCCCATTGAACCCGAACCAGCCAAACCAAAGCAAAAACACTCCCATGGTAGCCATGGGAATATTATGACCAGGTATCGCCTTCATCCCAGTCGGTGTGTATTTGCCGATTCTAGGTCCTAGCAAAAAGGCACCAACTAAAGCGGCCCATCCACCCACTGAATGGACAATGGTCGATCCTGCAAAGTCGTAAAACGGAGTATCAAGTGTATTCAAAAATCCTCCTCCCCACTTCCACATTCCTACAATCGGGTAGCAAATGCCCACATAGATCAGAGAAAATGCGATGAATGGACCGAGTTTGACACGCTCAGCTACTGCTCCTGATACAATGGTGGCAGCAGTCGCAGCAAACATGGCTTGGAAAATGAAGTCAGTGAAAAAGGTATATCCAGCATTGTAATTGCTTGTGTCCCAACCCTCAGGAAGAGTGAGTCCAAATCCGGCAAAGCCAAACATGGAACCGGCAAAATCAGCCCCTGGATACATCAGATTGAATCCTACAAATGCATAAGTCAACAAGCCAATGGCAGGAATGATGGTATTTTTAAAGAGAATGTTGACTGTGTTTTTGGCTCGAGTAAGGCCCGCCTCGAGGGTAGCAAAGCCAAGGTGCATGATGAATACCAAGATGGTGGCGATCATCATCCAAAGATTATTGACCGTAAATAGGTCTTGAACAGGTTCTTGCATAAGTCTAAATAGGTTCGGTGATTTTTTTAAATGAGGATTAAAGTGCCGCCTCGCCGGTGTCGTTGTTTCGGATTCGGTAGGCTTCTAGCACGTCATAAACGAAGATTTTGCCGTCTCCCACTTCTCCGGTTTTGCCTTCACTGAGGATGCAATTGATGACCCCTTCTGCCAAGTCATCGGGTACTACGATTTCCAACTTTGTTCTCGGAATGTAGGCGGGTTCATAAGCTACACCCCGGTACATCTCCAGTCGGGCATGCTCAAAGCCCATCCCTTTGATTTCATAAAAGGAGAGGAATTTTACCCCAAGCTTGGATACACAGGTATGTATCTGATCAAACCTTGAGGTTCGGATGATGGCCTCTATTTTTTTCATTTTTTCAACAGGTTTAATGGTTTTTTGAGATTATGACATGAAAGTAAGGGAAAAACTGAGTGAAAATCAAAAAATTGGTTCTTTTTTAATCCAAAATAATTTCAAAAAGCACATATAAATGATTTTATGATAGTTTTTTAACCCATATTCTGTTAAAAACAATAAATTTTTTAAACTATTTGGTTCAAAATTCAACCTAGTTTTCAAAAAAGCCCGGTTTGGTTCAAAAGGAATTAGGACTAATTTTGCCAGCGTTTTTTAACCAACTGGAAATGACTAACAAACCAACACTCCTCGTATTGGCAGCCGGCATGGGTAGCCGCTATGGAGGCAATAAGCAGATTGATGGATTCGGCCCAAACGGGGAAACTATCCTGGAATACTCCATTTTTGACGCCATCCGTGCCGGATTTGGCAAGGTGGTCTTTATCGTCCGACAGGAAATATTGGAAGTAGCCAAAGAAAAATTCCTACCCAAGCTGGAAGGCAAAATCGAAGTGGATTGGGTGATTCAGTCCTTGGACAGCTTTGTGCCGGCGGAGTTAAAGCAGGCAGACCGGGTGAAGCCCTTTGGCACAGCCCATGCCGTACTTTGCGCCAAGGATGCGATCCAAGAACCTTTTGCGGTGATCAATGCAGATGACTTTTATGGCAAAGAGGCATTTGAAGTATTGGGCAAGTTTCTTTCTACGGAAGTTCGTCCGGACCTGCATGCCATGGTAGGCTATGCAATCCAAAACGTACTTTCTGAAAACGGAACTGTAAGCCGTGGCGTATGCGAGACCAACGAGAAAGGACAGCTAATCGGAATGACCGAGCGCACCTCCATCGCCCGGGAAGGAAGTCAAATCCTCAGTCGTGGAGAAGGAGAAGTCTTGGAGATTGCCGAGAATACACCTGTCAGCATGAACTTTTGGGGATTTCATCCAGACGTGTTCGGAGATATAGAGCAGATGTGGAAGGAATTTTTACCCGCTAATCAGCATAATCTGAAATCGGAATTTTACATCCCTACTGTAGCCAATAACCTGATCAAGGCTGGCAAGGCTGCCTTTGAGATTCTACCGGGAGGTAAAACTTGGTTTGGAGTAACGTACACGGAAGATCGCCCCGTGGTCATAGATGCACTGCAAAAGCTGCATCAAGAAGGAGAATATCCGGCAGATTTGTGGAAATAAGGAAAGAGGCTTCGGCCTCTTTTTTTTGATTTTGTTCACGCAGATCTATGCAGAAAAATGCACAGATGCACACAGATTTTCAATGAGGTTGGGTTTGAATCGTGTGGAGTGATAGACAAAGTCATTATGATCCAAAAACTCAACGAGAAGCTGAAAATTCCTGCAGAGGTATTGATCAGAGAATACTAGTTGGAGAAGAGGCTTAGGCCTCTTTTTTCATAACAACATGCGAAATATACCCTATATAGGGTATTTCGTGGCGATTTTTTGAGACCTATCTTTATCAGAATAACATTAAAATTTTATGAAAACACAAAAAACAAAACACAAAACACAAAAATTTAATTTTTGGTTAATTATTGGACTGTTCTCCTTTTTATTTTCATGTGTAGATCAGGAACCATTTATTGACTCATTAGATCTTCAAAAGAGAGTAGAGGCGCATGGATTAGAGTTCATAAGTCTTAATAAAAATGAAGCAAAGGGTTTAAAAGTAAAATCATTAAAGGAATTTGAAATTTATCTCATGCACATTTCCGGAAAATCTGCACCTTCGAAAGAAGTGTTAGATTTATATAAGAAAAATGGATATGATCTTTCTTTGGGAAATTTAACTAAAAAAGTAGATTTACAAGAAGATAACTCTTCGAGCTTCAATCCAACTGATCGTATTTTTTGCCTTCATAACCCTGGTAGCGTATATGCAAAGTTAAATACTGGTAATCCATTGGTCAAAATGGAGGTAACATTTCAATATGGTTCAGGAAGTGGGAAAATTGAAAATTATGACGGCTCATTGTCTGGTATAACAGCAGGAGTTTCCTTAGGGAAAAACACATTAAATCAAGATACTTATCCAACATCTTCAGGTGGATCATATAGTGGAATACTAACATTTCAAATTCAATACAGCATTTTCTTTGAAGGTATTGGAACTATATACACTTCCGAATCAGTGAGATATAGGGTACGGGTTGAGGCTTGTAATGGTATTGTGACTTGGGCACAAATTGTAGAATAATATAGACCTTATAAATTATGGACTTTATCGGACTTACAATTCAACTGCTCAATCTGGTATTAATCATTGCACTGGGAATAGGAATATATAAAATATGGAAAAAAATAGCTGGAAATAAAAAATAGAGGTTACTAGATTCAGGTAATTAATGAAATAAAAAAGGCTTTAGAAGAGATTGTCTAGGCAACCTCTTCTTCTTATTGAAAAAAATAGAACCAAAAATCACCTGATTCAAGGCAAGGTATAACCCTACATAAGCAGTAAACTTCAGTTTGAAGTTTAATATTATCGTTTGGTTTGGAACTCATCAGGAATACGACAAAATAGACTCAAAAATTATCAGCTATGCTAAAGCCAATAAAAAATAACAACGAATACGAGGCTGCTTTGGAGCGTGCTTATGACTTGATACAAGTGGATTTAGTATCGGAATCGAAAGAATCCGATGAATTGAAGGTTCTTTCAATTCTGATCAAAGAATATGAAAATGAGCATTTCCCAATACCAAAACCTCACCCTATTGAAGCGATAAAATTCCGATTGGATCAGATGGGAATCTCGTAGTCTGAGCTTTCTGAAATTTTGGGTGCCCGATCCAGAAAATCGGAAATTCTATCCGGAAAGTGCAAACTCAGTCTTAGTATGATCCGAAAACTCAACGAAAAACTGAAAATCCCGGCTGAGGTATTGATCAGGGAATACTGAAAAATTAATTTATTTCTACTTTTTTTCAAAATCCACTAAAAAATACCCAGTACTGGGTATTTTTTAGTGGATTTTCGGCGTTAGGTTTGAGGGAACTTAAATCTCTTTAACTATGAAGAAAAATTCAAACCTTTTGAAAGCGGTCCTTTTTGTCAGTTTAACCTGGGGGGGCTTAGTTGTACAACTAACCTGAGAGATAAAGCATTAGCAAGAAGTCAATTTTACGCTGAACCTGGAGGAAATCATGGGTATTCCCCAAACGGAGCATTTTGGCAGTTTAATTTGAAACAAATTGATAAAGGTTATTAAGATGAGAAAGGTAATAAACTATTGTTTATGGCTTATTTTTATAAGCCTAAGTCTGCCTGTGGCTGCACAATCCAATCTTTCAATTGAATTTAGAACTGGTGCAAACTTTACCAATTTTAGTTATCAGGGTAATTTTCCTGATTTAAAAATTGAAACCGTTGATAACAGATTTTATGGGATTTCTTTGATGAAAAATTTACCTAGCAAATTATCGTTTGGTTTAGACTTGAGTTTTCACAGGTTTGACATCAATACAAGATATCTTCCATTAGACACTGAAAGTAACTCCGGAGGGGTAAGATCCAACTATTGGAGTTTAGGCCCTAAAATGTCATATGACGTATTCTTTCTCCCCAATTTTGGCTTGAATCTAGGGACCTCATTATTAGTTAGTATAACTAATAATGAGGAATATACCTATCAAGGAGGAGAGCTTCAAATTGTCAGGATTGGAAATGGTGGACCAAGAGTTCCAGTAAAGTTGGGTGGAACGAGAGAAATTGAGGAGTCTACTTTTGTCTTGAGACCCGAGCTAAGTTTTTTCTATCAAATATCTGATAAATCTCGAATCAGTATAACCTCACAGTGGGGTTTGGATTTTCGAGAACCCTCCATAGTAATCGATTTAAATCGGATAGAATTTGATGGAGAAACCTACCAAAACAAGTATTTCTATAGCGGAAATTATTTTTCTACTCTGCTGGGATATCGATACTCGTTTTGATCTCAATTTATCGGCTGGACACTTGTCCAGCCGCTGATGTTTGGCTCTTTACTAGTCGATGAAAAAAAGTAGGTCATAATTTGGAGTTATGGCCTTTTTTTATGGATATTGTATCTAGTTATTAGACTAGATATGGGTTATCCGACTAAAGTACAGCTC